>WJIO01000115.1 GCA_014730235.1 Candidatus Poribacteria bacterium | reverse complement strand
ATAAACATAAAGTCTGAACCATCAGTCAAATTATATGATGAAAATCTATTTTTTAAAGTCATTAATTCTGCTTTTCAACACAGAAGAAAAACTTTGCGAAATTCCCTGATGCTATCTGTAGACTCGAATTTACTATGTGTAAAAAAGTATATACTGGATAAGGCCCTTGAAGAAAACAGAATTGACACTAAAAGGAGAGGCGAAACCCTGAGCTGTTCTGAATTTGCAGAACTGACAAACACTATAAGCAGGTTGATTCTTTCTATCTAAATATGTTAAATTAAAACAGGATAGCAAAGCTTATTTTTCTCTTAGTTTATTTAATCGTTAAAAAATGAAGGTTCTTTCGGGTTTAGTGTGGAAATAAGAAAATTCTACTGATTAAATAAGAGCATATCTACTTCAACATGTCATTCCTGCAAAGCAGGAATGACATGCTTGGGAAATTTTCATGACCTTTTTAGCCAAAGAGGAGGATAAAAAATTGAGAAAAAGAGAAGTTCGTTGGGAAAAGATGTTCCCGGATGAATTGGAATCGGCTATTGAAGAGCATCCGATAGTATATTTACCTTATGGTTTATGCGAACCTCACGGCCCCCAGAATGCTCTTGGTATGGACGCCCTCAGGGCTCATTCTGCCTCATGTCTGGCGGCTCATAAATATGGAGGTATCGTGGCCCCGGCCAGCTATTGGCATGTTCACGAACAGGGCATTGAAGGGGCCTGGGCTTATGCCCGTATTGGTGAAGTTCGTCCTTGGTTGACTGCTGTTCCTGTATGGATGTTTTTAAAGAACATGTTTTATCATGTGCGTACTGCCGATATGCTGGGATTTTGCGGAGCTGTAATATTCTCCGGTCATGCCGGGCCTTTCGTTGAAGATGTGGAGAATTTCCTGGAAATTATACAACCTCACATATCCATGCGCATGGAGGTAATATTCGGGGTAGCTGTCGAATCGCGGTTTGAGGACGGCAAGGGTTCGGGTGGACACGCAGGCCGGGGTGAAACATCCTTGCTCTGGGCCACTGATCCCGATTGTGTGGATATATCCCGTGCTCCATCCCCTGATACTCCCGGCAAAAACTTTGCCATGGGAGACCTGGTGTTAGAATCCAACCGGAAAGTGGGAGAAATTATGGTGGCTGAAGCTGCTGATAATCTGGGAGAAATTGGCAAAAAACTGCTGGATGAATACAATCAGGTAAAGCCGCAGCAAAAGCCGCTGACCTTTGATCAGGTTGAAGAGATATGGAACAGGGGAATTCGTCCTCTTATCAAGGACATGTCGGCTATGAAGGACGTTGCACCCGGACAGGAAGCGCCGCCGGAAAATTCCCGATGGTATCCTAACTGGCATATAAATTATAAAGGGTAGAGATATATGCTTACACATTCTGAGAGAGTTAATTTTCTGAAGAAAACAGAATTATTCAGCGAACTTTCTGTTCCCTCTCTGGAAAATATAGCTGATCTGGTAAAAGAGGTGCGGTTTTCCCCTGATGAAATGTTATTTGAAGAAGGTGAAAAAGGCGATGCTGTATATTTCATCGTAGAGGGCCAGCTTAAAGTTCATAAATCTGAAGTGGAGATTGCCAAGCGCGGTGGGGGTGAGTTTATTGGCGAGATGGCAGTCATGGATGAAGGCCCCAGGAGCGCGTCAGTTTCATCCATTGGAAATTCCGTTCTTCTAAAGCTTGAAGTTGGACAGGGAGAGTTCTACCAGGCCCTTCAGGAGGATATTGAGCTTCTGAAAAACGTCATGAAAGTTGTTGTTCAGCGTTTCAGAGAAGATATGGAACGCCAAATTCAGATCATACGTCAGAACGAGCGCATGATGCAGGACATGACCAGAGCCAGAGAACTCCAGATGAATATGCTGCCCACAGAAGACCTGAATATAAAGACTCCTGATGGGTTAACCATATCAGCATCAGGCGCATGTTATCCGGCTGAACTGGTGGGCGGCGATTATTACGATTATTTCCTTCAACCCGACGAAAAGGTCGGAATTGTAATGGGTGATGTAATGGGACATGGATTTCATTCCGGATTGATGGTATCCACTGCGAAAAGCTGTCTCCATACCCAGCTAAGAACTGATAGCTCAATAAAAGCCAGTATGTCAGCCCTTAACGATATGGTTTATAGTTTTGTTCATGGTAATCTTTTCATGAGCTTCTGTCATCTTACTTTGGATGTAAGGGACAGAACTCTGAATTTCTGCAATGCTGGACATCCATACCCTTACCATTATCATTGCAAATCCAGAGAATTGGATACTCTGGAATCCAACTACTGCCTTCTGGGAGTGCTGGAAGACCAGGAATTTAATCCCGAAGGTAAAAGCTGGGAAGTCGGTGATCTGCTGGTGCTTTATACAGATGGTATAACCGAAGCTGAGAATTCTGAAAATCAGGAATTTGGCGAAGAGCGGCTACAACAAATAATAGTGGATTATACATCCCTTTCGGCCTCACAGCTTAAAGATAAAATCTTTAGAGAATTAAACACCTTTCGCCAGGGGGTAGTGCAGAGAGACGATACAAGCTTGGTGGTAATAAAAATAGGTGATTAGACATGAATACAAAAGAAATACTATCAAAGACACAAAAAGCTATTGATATTCTGATTCAATCGAGTAAACCTTATAAAGGATTATTTCCATCAGTATTAACCCTAACGGATTATAAAATACCGGATCAGCTTCCGCCGCCTATCCAAGGACAGAGGTCAGGAGATCGGTCATATCCCGGCAGTAACCTTATCCACGACGAAGCTCTCCTGATGACTATGCTTGCCATGGACATAGAAAATTATACCCGGGCCGCAGAGCAGTACCTGGAACGCTTTGCGATCCACTGTACCCATACGGTCACAGGGCTTTTTCCCTGGGGTGAACATGCCTTCTGGCATCTTCTGGAGGATCGGGTTGCAGGCAATACCCATGACCAGCTTCGTCAGATTCCGCTGTGGCTTTGGGAAAAGCTTTATCAGTATAACCCAAGGTGTGTGGAACGTTTTGGTGAAGGTCTGGACTATCACTGGAAGGACGAGGAGAGAACAGAATATTCCCGCCATGCCAGCATAATGTCAGAAACACGTCAGGGCTGGGGTGAACGTTCCTGCGACTTTCCACGCCACAGCGGTTTTTATATATTCGACTGGTCTTTTGCATATGCCAAAACAAAACGTTCTGATTTTCTTGATCAGATAATCCGCATGTGCGATTACTGGTGGGAAAAAAGAGATGATAAGGGTTTACTTCTCATTGAAAGCCGTTCTCCCCATACCCAGGATCGGTTTTACCAGACCAATGCGCCGGGTCAAACTGTTTCGTTAGCCGCAAGTCTACTAGAATCAGCCGACCTGCTGGAACAATATGAACCAGAATTGGTTTCGCAGATGCGCCAAAGGGCTTTAATATACATAGATGGCTTTTTTAATGCTCCACATAAGCCTGATGAAGGTATCTTTATAACGACTTACAAAAAAGAGAAGGATGGGACTTTTACTAACATGCCCATATGGGGTAGCCGTTACGGCATCTGGCCGGCTTCATACGTGGCTCTGGTATGCCTGTGTATTTATAGATTTACTGAGGATAAAAGACTTTTAACGTGGGCTGAGGCTGTTGGTAAACATTACGCAGATAAGCCATTTCCTCATGATGTGGCCGTTCCGGCTATGGATGCTGGCCTGGGTCTTGGTCTGCTTGCTGATCTCTATGACATTACTGATGAAAACCGTTGGCTGGAATCTGCCTTAAAGCTGGCAGAGAAATTAATAGATATATACTTTGATGGTGATTTGCCTGGAGGAGCTGCTGGTATAGACTGGTATGAATCCCAGATGGGTCCCAGCTTTCTTATACATGGCCTGACCCGTACAGCTTTACTGGCGGAAGATAAGGATAATTGCCCACTTTTAGCAGATTATACAGCAAGGTAATTACTAAAAACGAGGAGTTAAATTTGGGATTTTCAACAAAATGTTTGTTTTTCATCGCCGTTGTATTTGCTTTTGGATGCGCAAAAGTTGAAAATGGGCCATTAGACAAGGGCCCGGAAAGCGTTGATGATATTGCATTAAAGCTAAGAAAGGCTTTCCCCGATTTGTTTCTGGAAGATGCTGTTATCAGGGAATCAAAAGAAATTAAACGCCCTATGGTATTTGGAGAACCCGATCCCCCGGAAGGATTTGCCGGTCCTGATCCTACTGGTAAACATCCTTTTGGTATATACGTTCCTGTGGATAGAGAGGAATTTTTCGCGACAGATATTTCCCTGGAGCAATGGATTCTCCATGAGATGTTTCATCTTCATAATCGAAGAACCAAGGAATACGAAATATTCATAAACAGGGCATATCCCGATGACAGCGACCCACTGGTTCAATGGCTTTTGAAAGATCCTTACCATAGAACTTTTGCTAGGGAAGAGGCCTTTATTAACCTGATAACCTTTGCAGATCCACCAAGAACCGATGCCCAGAAAAAAGCTATAAGAAATTGGTATGATACCATAGGCGCAAAGGACAAATCCATTGAGGAAATTAGAGATATTCTCAACGTTATAAAGCATTGGTAGAATTTTCAAGTTAAAAATGAGAAAGCAAAAAACCATATCATTTGCATATTGCCTCCTGTCAATATTACTGACACTATCATGTCTGACAGCATGTGAAAGAAAACACCGGGAGTCCAGTTTCCTTATGACCACTATAGTCGAAATAACAGTGGTAGGGAATTCCGGAAAATCGAATTCAGATATAGATATGGCTTTTAAAGAGATTGAAAGAATAGATAGACTCATGAATGTCTATAGCGAAGACAGCGAAATCTCCCGCATAAATAATAAAGCCGGAATTGAAACCGTAAAAGTCAGTGAAGATACAATAAATGTTTTAACCCTGGCCCTCAATTTGGCAAACAAAACCGAAGGTGCTTTGGATATAACCATTGCCCCGCTGATAAATCTATGGGGATTTGGTGATGATAAGCATGAAATACCCCCAAATGACATCATCGCAAAAACAATTAAGTTTGTGGATTACACCCGGTTGAAATTAAATAGTCAGGAAAACACCGTTTTTCTCCATGAAAAAGGGATGAAGATTGATGTAAGCGGCATAGCCAAAGGTTATGCCGTTGACAGAGCAATCCAGATTCTTAAAGAACGAGGTGTAAAGAATTTTCTGGTTAATGCAGGTGGGGATATATACGCATCAGGTAAGCCACCGGGTAAAGATTTCTGGACAATAGGAATAAGACATCCAAGGGATTCATCAAAACTGCTTGGGGTTTTAAAGCTTAAGGATAAAGCAGTGGCTACCTCCGGCGATTATGAAAACTATTTTGAGGTGGACGGCGTTAGATACTGCCACATATTGAATCCCCGAACAGGCTTTCCTGTTACTGATATAATGAGCGCGACGATTATTGCAGACACAACAGCCGAAGCCGATGCCCTGGCCACTGCAATATTTCCTATGGGCGCAGATAAAGGGATGAAAATGGCTGAAGAAATGCCCGGGGTTGAGGTTATAATAGTAACAGGTTTAGATGAAAGGAATATGAAGATATTAAAATCCAGTGGAATCGGTGAGGTTATTCCGGCGGAATTTAATATGGAATGTAATCGTTAAAAAATGGATATAATTTAGTTGTCATTTACCATCATTATAAAGGTATTTTCTAAACACATTTTTCATTTTTTAACGATTACGAAATAGATAAATTATGTTAGAAAAAGGTTTAGTAATAGAAACAAAGGGGACAAAAGCCGTTATACAGCTTGAAGAACATGAAGCTTGCTCTAAATGTATAATGAAATGCATAAAACAGGGCGGTCATATGCTGACTGACGCGCAAAATAACATCGGTGCGAAAATCGGTGATACTGTTCGCTTCCAGATATATTCTGACATCTACTTCTTCGCCGTGTTTATGGTCTTTGGGCTTCCACTGATATTTTTTGTGCTGGGAATGGGAATAGCTTATTTAATATGCAGTTATATTGATTATAAGGGAAATATCGAACTAATGTCCGCTGGAGCAGGTTTTTTAACATTTATATTGGCTTTTATACCCGCAAGGCTGTATAATAACCGTCTGAAAAAGCATAACTCCTGCAGCGCTGTAATAACGGATATAATCCATAGCGGAAAAGCCTCATGAAAGTATGCGAAATATTCTACAGTATACAGGGTGAAAGCACCTATGCAGGACTTCCATGCGTGTTTGTCAGAACTTCGGGCTGTAACCTGCGATGTTTATACTGCGACACCAGGTATGCCTATGAAGATGGACAGGAGCTTTCTATTGATCAGATAATTGAGATGATTGAAAGCTACGACTGTAATCTTGTGGAAATAACTGGCGGGGAGCCGCTGTTGCAGTTAGATGAAGTTAATGAACTTATAAAGTTACTATTAGAATGTAATTATACAATACTGATAGAGACCAACGGAAGCCTGCCTGTGGATAAGTTAGATCACCGAGTGGTAAAAATCATGGACATCAAATGCCCCGGCAGTGCCATGCAAGATCGTAATCTATGGGAAAACATAAATTATCTGGATCAGAAGGATCAGGTTAAGTTTGTCATAAGCCATAAGCAGGATTACATATGGGTACTTCAGGTTATAAAACGATATGAATTGCTCCAAAATACACAAGTTTTGCTTTCACCGGTTTTTGGAATATTGGAGCCGTGTAATCTGGTTGAATGGATGCTGAAGGATAAGCTGAAAGCCAGATTCCAGCTTCAGATTCATAAATACATCTGGAGTCCCCGGACAAGAGGTGTTTAATTTGCTGTTTCACAGAAAAAAGAAGAAGAAAAAAGAGGAAGGCTATGATTACAGCGTAGAAGAGATGCAGGAACTGGTTGACGAAAACATGGATTTTGCCCGACGATATGCCAGATTAGGGAACGTTTCTGGTATGGAGATGTCTCTGGAATTGGCCCTGGACTACGCACAGAAGATAAAAAAAACCTTTGATTCTCAGCAAATAGGTAAAATCAAGCTGGAAGGTTACGAACAAGGATATAAGATAATGAATAAAAGGGCATCTGAGCTAAAGGAACAGGGAAAAAAACGTGAAGCGCAGACGGCTTTGAAACTGGCGGCTACTTATGAAAATGAAGCAAAGCTTCTAAAATACAGCATTGGTTGAGTATGAATAACAAACTGGGCGAATTTGATGCCTTTGTAAAGCGGAACCTAAAATGGAATTTCTCAGTCAATGTTATTGACTTTGCCCTTTACACTTTAGCCCTGAGCTTTACATCCCAACTGACTATATTACCTGCATTTGTTAGCAAATTTACCTCATCAAAGATACTGATCGGCATGATACCCACCATAAACGTCATCGGTTGGTTACTGCCCCAGCTTCTGTCAGCAAGATATGTTGAGAAATTCAGCCGCAAGAAACCTTTTGTCCTTGCTGTTGGTTTATTTGAACGTGTTCCCTGGCTTTTTATGGTGTTGTTTATCATGCCCAAAAGCATTCCGGGTATGTGGAAGCTGGCATCTTTTATGATATTATACGGCGTGTTTTGCCTCGCCGGCGGAATTAATACCCCGGCCTGGCTTGATATGATGGGTAAAATTATACCCGAAAGGACAAGAGGTAAGTTCTTCGGACTGAGTAATTTTATCGGAAACGGATTAGGTGTAATTGGTGCGTTGATCGCCGGATATCTTCTGGAAAAGACCGCTTTCCCCGGAAATTTCAGCGCGTGTTTCATGGTGGCCTTTATATCCACATCCATATCCCTTGTTTTTGTTGGATTGACCAGAGAGCCTGAATATCCTGTCGTTAAATGTCCTTCTGATCTAAAAAGCTATCTGGGCGAATTGTTAAATATAACTAGAACCAATCGGAACTACTTTCGTTTTCTTATAGCAATGGTAATCATAAGTATGGCGACAATGGCCTCGGGTTTCTTTACAGTGCATGCCATAGACAGGCTTAAGCTTTCCGGCGACGATATTGGATTATTTACCGCTATAACCCTTTTTTTCCAGACTATAACCAATCCCTTATGGGGTTATCTTGGAGACCGAAAGGGACATAAAATAGTAATGGAGGCCAGCGCGTTGTTTTCTGTACTGAGTACATTAATAGCCGCATTTGCCAATTCTACATATATGTTTTACGTCGTCTTTGCTGTTACCGGAATGTCTCTAAGCGCCAGTGTAATTGCAAGGTTAAGTATTGTTTTGGAGTTCTCAGAGCCAGAGGAAAGACCTACTTATATCGGACTGACAAACACCATAAGAGCACCATTTACAGCCGTTGCCCCGCTGATGGGTGGATTAATCGGTGATATGTTTAACCTGCCGACTGTTTTTATTATTACATCTATTATAATTTCTATTGGATTGTTGATTTTTATTACAGGAGTTAAAGAACCTCGAACTCAGAGAATAGATTTGTAGGTTGGGAGTATAAAATGAAAAATATTAAACTTCATGTCGGATCACATTTCGGCAATTTAATAAAACTTGTTTTAGTGTTGATATTATTCATGACATTTTCCGGTTGTTCCATGTTCAGGACAACAAAGCCAGAACCAGTGCCTATGGGTGAGGTGAGGTTTTATATTCAGCAGGCCGATGAACTGCTGAAGAAGGGGGAATATAATCAGGCTGTGGAGGAATATAACGCAGCCCTGGGATTAGACCCAAACAACATAAATGCCCGAAGAAAATTAGCTGAAGCCCATGCCAGTCAGGGTAACAACGACCTGGCCCTGGAGGAATTCGGTAAACTTACTGAGATAAACCCAAATTATGCCCATGCTTATAACTACAGGGGTTATATATACATAAGTCAGGAAAAATGGAAGGAAGCTGCTAAAGAATTTGAAAAGGCAGTAGAGGCAGAGCCAAATAACTTGTATAGCCTGAACCAGCTTGGTTTGTCCTATGGTATGCTAGGTCGCTATGACCAGGCTATAGAAACCCTTCAGAAGGCTGTGGCCTTAGACCCGGAGATGGACGATCCGGAAAGCAGGGATACCCATAATTATCTCGGGCGGGTATATCGCGATGCCGGTAGATATGAGGAAGCTATAGCCGAATTTCAGAAAACCCTGGAACACTTCCCCAAAGACAAGGATGCCCATAACTACCTGGGTACGGTCTATAAAAAGATGGAGCGTTATGAAGATGCCATAAAAGAGTTTGAGACTGTTCTCAAGATGGATCCCACCAATGCTCTGGCTGCCCAGGAATACAGTACCCTGAGTTATTATGCTATTCCACCGGTTGAGATAGTAAAAGAGGACGTTGACGAATACATAAAGAACGCCCCGGATGCTGAAGAATATCCGGGGGATGGTGCTGTGGTTTTGCTGGATAAACTCAGCTACGAGATAACCAACGAAGGCCTTACCCGTTACACCGTACATCAGATAGTAAAGATACTGGATAAAAGAGGGATTGCCGAATTCGGAGAGATAGCCATTCCCTTTAACGTAAGAGCGCAAAATATAGGAGTAAACGTGGCCAGAACTATTTTGCCCGATGGCACAGTTGTAGAGGCTGCCGATGATGCTTTCCATGACGTTACGCCGCCGGGATTATCGGAATATAATTTATATTCTGATACCATGCTGAAGATTATCTCCATGCCAGCCTTGCAGCCCGATGCCATTATAGAGTACAAAGCGACCATTACCGACGCAACGGCAGCAACTGAAAGGTTCTGGATATACGGAGGTATGAATTTTCAGTGGATCGAGCCGGTTCTTAACGCCAAGTGCGTTCTGCGTATAAGGAAAGATATTGAGATCAAGTGGAAGCTGTATAATGCGGATATTGAACCGGTAATAACCGAAGACGACGATGGAAGGATGACATATATATGGATTTCAAAAAATAACCAACCTGTTGACCTGGAGGTGGCTATGCCGCCGTTCCAGGAAGTAGCACCGTTATTACTATTTTCCAGCGCCGATTCATGGGATGACGTTTATGATTGGTATAAGGAACTGGCCGAACCTCAGGAAAATGCAGACCAAGCTGTTAAGGTGAAAGTTGCGGAATTAATAGAAAATAAACCAACTATTGAGGAAAAAGTAAAGGCCATATTCCGTTTTGTGGCTTCGGAAATTCGCTATGTTGGTATTGAACTTGGACAAGGAGCGTACCAGCCATATTCTGCATCGGAAGTCTTGAGACATAGGTACGGCGACTGCAAAGATAAAGTTACGCTTCTGGTTACAATGCTGAAAGAGGCGGGTATTGAGGCACATCAGGTGCTTATAAGCCCGGCCCCTCATCGAAGAGTTGATAAATACCTGCCGTCGATAGCCCAATTCTCCCATGTAATAGCCGCCGTCCCGGCTGAGGATGGAAGCTACGTCTGGCTTGATCCTACAGTGGCCACATGCAAATACGGCGATCTACCAGCGGGTGACCAGGGACGCAAAGCCTTTGTTATCGGCAAGGAAAAAGGTGAGTTTGTAGAAACCCCGGTATTTCCATCGTTCATGAATAAAACATATTCGGACAGCCAGATTTCCCTTTCAGCCGAGGGTGACATAAGCGGATGGGAGGAAACTGTGGTTACAGGCCAGGCCGACATGTATCTAAGGGAGATATATAGCCTGATTAAACCCCATAAACGGCAGGATTTTTTGCAAAACATACTTAACCAGAGGTATCCGGGTATACAAATTCAAAAGGTGTCTATATCTGACCTGAAAGACTTTGAAAAACCCCTGAGTATAAAGGTGGATTTTTCATGTCCTGATTACAGCCTTAAGACTGACGATATGCTGGTATTTCCCCTGCCCAGCGAGGGTTTTTCCTCCTATGCCGCTCTTGTGGGACTTTCAGAAAGGGAGTATGACTTTGATCTGGGTTATAACATGGAAGTTGGCAAGGATTTAAAGATTTCCATACCCGAAGAATTCAGCAGAATTTCTCTACCTGCTGACAGGAATACAGAGCACAGTTTTGGATCTTTTAGTCGAAAATATCAGAATAGTCAGGAATCGGAAGTTAATTACAGCGTATCCCTTAAGATTAACAAGCCGATTATTCCGGTTGATAATTATCAAAACTTCAAGCAATTCATGGAAACAGCCGCCCGAGAGGACAATGCCCATATAATTCTTACAAGATAATACAATTTTGGTTCTTTCGGATTTAGGGTGGTTATAATTGAAAATTCTCTCAGCTTGTCATTCCTGCTTTCGCAGGAATGACAGCATAAGGAACTTCCTTATATTTACCACCTTAAAACCGGAAGAACCAGAATTTTTCATTTTTCCTTTTGAAAAGGTATATCAAGGAAAATGTCACTGACTTAAGGGGGATCGACATGCGAAGCGCAGTATTTTTAATGGGTTTATCGGTAATAGCATTATCAGGTGCAACTGGGAATTATGACCAATATCCCAGGGCAACGTTAGTCAATTCTGAGATAAAAATAGACTTATATCTGCCCGATGGCCAAGAAGGTTATTATCGGGGAACCCGGTTTGACTGGTCTGGTGTTATATCTCAGGTTGAATACAAAAACCACACGTATTTTGAGGAATGGAAGGACACCCATGATCCCGCAAACCATGACGATATTATCGGGCCTGTGGAGGAATTCAGAACCAATGGTTCAGCGTTGGGTTATGCCGAAGCCAAACCCGGTGAACCCTTTATCAAGATCGGCATAGGCCTTTTGGAAAAGCCAGATGAAGATGTGTATAGCTTTGGCAAAAAATATAAAATCCTCAGACCCGGATCGTGGGTAATAAACAGGGGAACTGACTGGATAGAATTCCGGCAGGAATTCAACACCGATGACGGATGGGGATATTCATACCTGAAAAAGATAAACCTGACAAGGAACGAACCGGAGTTTACTATATACCATAAGCTCAAAAATACCGGTTCAAAAGTTATAAAAACCCATCAGTATAACCACAACTTTTTCATGATCGATAAAACAAATATAGGCAGAAATTATAAGATAAATTTTCCATTTGAACCTGAAATAAAGCGGAATTTGAAGGATTATATAGAAGTTGAGGGCAAAAACCTTGTTTTCAAAAAAGATCTGGAAACCGGTTCATTATTTACAGAACTGGAAGGTTTTAACGATACTATAAACCACCACCAGATAATAATCCAGAATTTAAAAACCGGGGCCGGGGTTAAGATAAATGGTGATAAACCCTTAGATATGTTTAACTTCTGGACCATGAGCAGGACAATTTGCCCTGAACCTTACATATACATGGAACTTGATCCGGGGCAGTCCGAAGAATGGATTACAACTTACCACTTTTTTGTTAATGAATAAGTAGGGTTTTTAAATAAGCAAACCAAGCATAAATTTTACATCCCTGTGTTATTGCGAAGAACGGAGTAACAAATAAAGTTTTTAGTCTGTATCAGAAGTTTTGGCTTATCCAGTTTTAATGTGGAGGTGTAAAAGACATTGTCCAATTAAGAAAAAAATATCCTCCATTTGTCATTCCTGCGGAAGCAGGAATCCAGTAGATCCCCATAAAGGCTAGATTCCTGCTTCCGCAGGAATGACAGCATAAAGAAGTTTCTTATCTTTACCACACTAAACCCGGAAGAGCCAGAGTTTCCACAGACATAAATTTTATGCTTGGTGATAAGAAACCCTGGTTGACTAAGGTATAAGTTTTTGATATAATCAAAAGGCAAAGAAAAAAGTTATATTTTAAAATTATTTTCGGAGGTACCTGATATGGGTCTAAAAGAAAAAATTATCGCACTGTTTAAAACTAAAGATGGAGAAATACAAAGAGCCTATCAGGCTTACGATAGAGTTTCAGACTTGCTTACCGCCAGGAACAAGAATCCAAACTTTGATAGACATGACGAATTAGAAGAGGCAGTTAAAGAGACAGAAAAACTTACTACAGAACTATTGGAAAAATATGAAGGCAATAAAAGCTGGCCTGGCGTATTCCGGGAAATGCACATGAACCTAACAAGGCTCTGGATGCAGACAGAAAGATATGAAGAAGCTTTAAAAGAATGTGAAAAAATAGAAGAATACAATGTTCTGGATGCAGAAGAACTCCGGGAAGCAGTAGAAGAAGCTATGGCCGGAAAGAAATTTGAATCATCTCAGCTTGATGAAGTTGGCGTTGCCTGATTCTAATTTCTAATATAATATTTATAAGTTTTTGCAGGAGGTACTTCCTGCAAAAACTTATACCACTTTTATGTCAAAGTGGATAAAAAATGGATTTACTTAAACCCTATTCCCTTATTTTACTTCTTTTCCTTATCCCTCCTCTGGTATTACTTTATATTCTCAAACTAAAGCTCAGGAAATACGTTATTTCCAGCAATCTATTGTGGGAACAGGTTATGCAGGATATAAAGGCCAATACGCCATTCCAAAGGCTTCGGAAAAATATACTCCTTCCATTGCAGATTATATTTTTAGTTTTGACCGTATTAGCTGTTGCCAGGCCATATTTCACCGGTTGGGAGTTTTCGGGAAATAATAATATACTTATAATTGACAATTCAGCAAGTATGAAAGCCAGGGATAAAGGGCAAAGTCGTTTACAAAAAGCGAGGAACTCAGCTCTGGAAGTGATAAGCAGTTTTTCTGATGAAAACAAAGCGGCAATAATAACAGCGGGAAATCCACCAAGAATCGTTTCTGGTTTCAGCTCTGATAAGGACAAATTAAGGGATACAATACTGGATATTAAACCATTAGATACCACTACCGATATAAAAGGTGCGATGGGACTGGCATCATCACTGGTCGGTGAAAATCAGGAAGTAAACATATTTATATACAGTGATAATAAAGCAGGAATATCCGATAAAACAATCTCTGATAATATTAATTTAAATTTCATAAGTTTTGGCAATCCTGATGCACAAAATGTAGGGATAGTATCCATGGCTTTAGATCATAGTCATTATTATCCATCAACAAGCCAGATTTTCATAGCCTTGCAAAATTTCACGGACTTGAAGAAGGAAAATTTAATTCTTGAATTATATCATGACGATGAATTGATCTATATACAGGAGTTAAATTTATCACCTCAGGAGCGAAGGTCTTTAGTTATAGAGGATATTGTATATAACAAAGGTGTCATAAAAGCTAGAATTGACAGCAATGACGATCTGATTCTGGATAATCAGGCTTATTATGTTATTGACAATCCAGAGGTTATTGAGGTGGCCTTAGTAAGTCGTGTTAATCCGTTTCTTGAAGCCGCTATAAAAACTTCAGACTTGCCAATCAATTTCACAAAAATCAAACCAGAACTATATTCTACTAATAGACTCAGCAAAAATTATGATTTGGTGATTTTCGACAGCTATGTACCTTCGGAAATTCCTGACAAACATACTATTATTGTAAACCCGAGGCGGAACCTTCCTTTTGGTGAATTTGTATCAGCTTCTCAATCCCCTAAAATAATCAATTGGGATAGATTTCATCCTGTGATGCGATTCCTTGATTTATCAAGCTTGAGAACTGCTGAAAATTATAACTACACTATGCCTTCATGGATGATGCCTCTGCTGGAATCGGACACAGGAGTTATGATTTGGGCCGGTCGGCAGTCAGATCGTCGGGTCGCTGTATTAACCTTTCCAATATATCCTGTTACCTCAAGTGATTTTTCTATGCTTCCGGATTTTCCTATCTTTACGGCAAATTTAATCAGATGGGCAGTTTACGGTGAAACATCACCATCAAGCACATTAAAAACAGGGGATTTGGCTGAAATTTCACTACCTGAAAAACATGAAAACCAGACAATAAAGGTAAATAAACCCGATGGTTCAAGCGTTTATATAAAACCGGAGAATAATAAATTGCTGTTTGGTGAAACCTATACAGCAGGCGTTTATGAATTTGAGGGTGAAAGTTTTACAAAAAAAGTATCAGTGAATCTTCTTGATCCGGCAGAATCCGACATAAGAGCCAAAGAAAGAGTTACTACTGAACAAAGCCAGTTAGCAAGCTCCACCGAAAAAATTGCAGTGAGACAAGAGATATGGTTTTTTTTAATTCTTATAGCTCTGTTGATACTTACAGTAGAATGGTGGCTATATCACCGGAGAATTATGATATAAGGGGCAATTCAACCGGTATGTTATCGTTGTTCCAGGATTTTGCCATAGCCAGAGCCACTTCCTGATCCAGCCTACCATTTAGAGCACCATACTCAGGCTCTACGTCATTTTTATGGGCATTGGCAATACTCATCAACTCGGATGCAACACTAAGCTGACCATCACTCAGGGAATATTTGCTGAGTGGGTTTTTCCATACAACTTCCAATCCAGTGTCCGGATCTGTTCGTGCTATTAAGGCATCCAGTGTTTCTGCACCATCCTTGGCCTTTGTAGTGCGCTTTTCTACGATTATGGGGAGTTTTTCGTTGGCATCACTGTTTAGTATGGCTATCTGCTCTTTATAACTGTAGCTGCGTCTGCCGTCTCCCACGCACATACCGCGTTCAGCATAGAATTTAGTGGTGTTATGCCAGCGCAAAGGTGAACCGTAGGAAAGACCGCTGAAGTTGAATATGCCAACAGAACCGTTCTCAAATTCAATAAGACCATGTTGCCAGTCCTCCTTGTTAAACGATCCGCCGCGATAGGAATGTTCCTGCACTTCAAAATTCTTTCTCATTCCGATGACCCTTGTTACTTTTACGTCAAAACCAATGTAGCTTCTGATAAGTCCGACACCGTGATAACCGTGTCCGTTAAAATCGTTATAAGCTGCCAGAACTTTTCCAAACACACCTTCAAGAATTAAAGCGCGTTTAATACGCTCTCCGGGCACACGATAATAATTTTCACATACCTCCAGCTTTGTATTATTTTCCTTCGCCGCCTTGATCATTTCATCGGCTTTGCCAAGGTCTGTGTCAATAGGTGTTTCTGTGCAATAACTTACTCCCATTTTAGACAAAGGGATACCAGCTTCGTGGTTGCGATTTGGATTAATCACAACGGCGGCAATATCCGGTTTGGCTTTTTCTACCATTTCCGTAATATCGCTGAAATGTTCTACGCCATATTTGCTGGCCTGCTCTTCTGCTTTCTGGGAATCCAGATCACATACGGCCACCAGTTCCAGGTCTTCGTCCATCTTGGCTATAATCGGTAGATATGCACCGCTTCCTCTTCGTCCTGCACCTACTAAAGCTATTTTAAGCTTATCCATTTTATGCCTCCTTAAGTAATTACAAACAAACGGGTTTTAAATTTTATTGGAAAAAAATGGGCTTCACCTGTTAATTGATTTACATAAATTTTATTGAGTAAAGGTCTGCATCTCTAAGTACGAATCTTAATCTTACAGTTTTTCCGGCTAAGGAACTTACATCACTGCCGTTTTTCCAGATGAAAGCCTGACTGAGGGAATCGCCAAACATTTCCTCTGATTCGGACAACGAAAAACCTGAAATTGGATAGCCTTTGGCATCCTGTATTTCAACTTGAAGGCTTCCGGCTGCTGATGTGGAATAGTTAATAATTAGCCTATCTCCCTTGAAAATCAGTGGTTTTGTCAGCATTTCTCCACAACTTAATGGGGCGTTCAACGACGCAAAGCCATCAATCCTTATGGTATGTCTTCTCCAACGGGTGCTGTTCCCCTGCATGCTGGATTCACTGGTATAAAAGGAAAGCTCATCCGGTGCATTGTGTATATTTGACTTTGTCTCAAGTAAACCCAGGCTTTGATAATTATCACCATAGAACCAGTTTTCCTTTAACTTTAATCCTGGACGAATGAAGGACTCAGGCCAGACTTTGAAATTATGCCTTTCACGACCAACTATAAACATTCCATCAGTTAAGGCAGTACCCTCTCTTACTGATCTGCTGGCTCTAATTTGACGGTATTCAAGCTGTGGTAAGGCCTTTGTGGCTTCTGTCCAGCCGTGATCAATATAACGGGTGGGAAAACCCAACAGAATATGAGGGGCGCGGTAGTAAGGGTTTATCTGATTTGTGTAAAGCTGACTTACCCGGCCGGGGGAGTACTCGAGATATACAGGATCAGTCCAGTTCAGGAAATCCCGGGATGTGCATGTTTTTATATCTCTACCATCCCTGAAATCCCTGAAATATGCCCTGTATTCATTTCGCTCTGAATCCCAGAAGGCGAGATTCTGGGAGTCGAAAGCCCCTTGTGTAATTATCGGTTCTTCTTTGAGTCTTTTCCAATGTATAGCATTGTCAGACATAAAGGCAAAAAGACCATCGCTTAACCCGCCAACAGCTTTGTATTTTTCAGAATCAGGCACATCAGGTCTGGTGTCAATAAAAGGGCAAAAATTATGGGTTGCGCGGCCTGCCGTTTCTGGAGTCATAATAACATTATTATCCAGTGTTCCTGCAATTTCAAATAATCCCAGGCCGGGTTTTGTGTAGTTAATGCCATCGTAACTTTCGGCATAACATGTATATTCAGGATGCGTTTCGTCTATACTATCCTTTGTGTAAACTGCGTGGGAACCACGATAATACATACGGTAAATTTCACCATCTTTAAATACCGTCATATATGCACAGCTATTGCCTTCCCAGGATTTATCCAAATCTATTGCTACGTTTTGAGGTGTGGAGCGATGCATAGTAAGTCTGGCATCCCCTGTCAGGTTGTCAATTATGTGATCATCTACCATCAATTCTAATCTGGAATCTATATTAATTGGATTTGTCATTTTATATCCCTTTGATTTAAGGTTTCTTCGCATATCTAATATTCGTATATTACTAAACATTTATATCCATGTCAATCATATCTTGTTGTAATATCATTTAGCAATTCTTTTCTTGACGATAAAATTTATATAATGTATACTCCAAACCGTATAGTGATATGAAATATAGAGGAAAGAATTGAGAATATGCGTAATATTATAATCGGTACAGCAGGACATGTGGATCATGGGAAAACCGCATTAATCAAGGCACTGACGGGTATAGAAACAGATCGCTGGGAGGAAGAAAAGCGACGAGGACTTACTATCGGTCTTGGGTTCGCTCATTTTGATCTTTCTGACGGCTCTCGGGTTGGGGTGGTTGATGTTCCCGGACATGAAAAGTTTATCAGGAACATGCTCATCGGTGTGTGGGGTATGGATCTGATCCTGCTGGTTATTGACGCAATAGAAGGTGTAAAACCTCAGACTGTAGAACATCTCAATATAATAGACCTGCTGGAAATATCCTCAGGGATAATAGTTATAACTAAAATAGATATGGTATCCCGGGAAAGGGTGGACGAAATTGTTAAACAGGCCCGGGAACTTGTCAAAGGGAAATCTCTGGAAGATGCACCAGTATTAGAAGTTTCTTCCATAACCCTTGATGGTATCGAAGAGCTTAAAGAAGCTATTACCGAACAGATTGAGCTAACTGAGTCACATATAAAAAGTCACAGCGTTTCCCGTCTTCCAATTGACCGGATTTTTGTTATATCAGGCCTGGGTACTATAGTTACCGGCACACTAATAGGAAACAGCATAAACAAAGATGATAATGTAAATATAATGCCTGGTAATGGTAAAGCCCGAATAAGAAGTATAGAGGTACATGAACAGCAGGTTGATAAAGCGTATCCAAGCCAGAGAGTCGCCCTTAATTTATCTTTAACAGGTAAATCTGGAATAGAGCGGGGGCATGTAGTTTGTGACGGCACGCTGTCCCGATCAACTGAAAGAGTTGACACTGTAGTCCATATTGTTGATACATGCAACAGGATATTTGAAAACTGGATAAGGGTAAGATTTTTCCTGGGAACGACGGAAGTTTTTGGTAGAGCCGTTCTATTATCCCACGAAGAAGGCCTTTTGCCGGAGGAATCGGGTTATGTACAGTTTCGACTGGAAAGCCCAGTTTTTGCTTTTAAAGACGACAAATTCATAATAAGGGATTTTACCAACCAGGAGACCCTGGGCGGCGGATATGTACTAAACCCATTTCCATCCAAACATAAACGTTTGGCAAAAGAAACTATAGAACTCCTTGATAAATGGGAATCAGCCGAAGAAAACGAAATTGTAAAACTGGCGGCAGAAAACAGCATTTCTCCTTTTATACGCGAGAATGACCTTAAATATTATCTTCCTTATTCCTATGAAAAGATACAAAAACTTCTAGTTAAAATGGAAAATATGGATCAAATTGTAAGTTATATATCAAATAATCAGCGTTTTATCGCTTCCTTGAACCGGATAGAAGGTATTGAGGAACAGATCATATCAAATATATCGGAATTTCATGATAAAAATCCTCTGGCAGAAGGTGCAAATTATACACAAATTAGATCAAAGGCAGGGATTGACGAATTTACCTTTGATTACCTGACAGAAAGATTGACTAAAAAGGGTATAATTCTTCGGCATGGAAATATAATTAAATTGTCTACACATGAAATTGTCTTTGACGAAAGACAAGAAGAATTGAGCCGAAAAATACAAGAACTGTTTATAGAAAAAGATTTATCACCGCCAGATGAAAAAGAAATTGGAGAGGCCTTAAAAGCTCACGAAAAAAAAGAGGTTCAGGATATATTTAAGGCTCTGGTTATAAAAGGAAAACTGGTGAGAATAAGCCCTGATATAGTTTTACATAATGATACTTTGAAAAAAGGAACAGAAAAACTATCACAATACCTGAAGCAGAATAACCGGGTAACTGTATCAGAGTTAAGACAGCTTTTGGATACAAGCCGTAAATATGCAGTGCCTTTTCTTGAATACTGTGATTCCATCGGTTTAACTGTTCGAGAAGGAAATTACCGGAAATTGAAATGAGACCAGGTATAAAAGGCAAATTAATTATAACCCTTATAGTTACAGGTGTAATACCTCTGATTATAGCTATATCAATAACGTATTTTGTCAGTATATCTCAACGTAGAGAGATGATCGGAGAAAGTTTTCAACAGTTATCAGAAAAAGCTCGCGAAAATATATCCCTGAGACTTACAACCAGTATAAGGGCAATCAGGAACCTTTCTACTCTGGGAATGACAGTCAACTATCTGCGTAATGCCTCTGCTATGTCAAAATTATCATCGGAGGAAATTTCAAAATGGGAGATAACAAATATTGAAAAAACATGGAATAATCTGGATTCGGAACACCATCTTATAAAAGGTATATTGGAAAATAACCTGTCCCGGACTTTTAATGTATTTAGGTCCCTGGGTTATGCCTTTGGTGAAATACTGGCCACCGATGATTCAGGACGACTTGTAGCGGCAACTAATAAAACCAGCGATTACTGGCAGGCTGATGAGGACTGGTGGCAGCAGGCTTATGCCAAAGGTGTGGGAAGAATACATCTATCAGACGCTACCTATGATGAAAGCGCAGATATGTTTTCAATATCAGTTCAGGTTCCTGTGATTGATAATATAAATAGTGGAAAATTAGTAGGAATAATAAAAGGAGTTCTGGACATAACTCAGGTTTTTGAAAGCGTTTTCGATATAGATGTAGGTGAAGGCAGCAGAGGTATACTAGCCTCAGATAAAGGTATGGTAGTGCTTTCTAAAGGTATGCAACCGCTAAAACAAAAACTCTTACCCGGTATGCTTCCCAGCACTTCTATGGGTCAATCAGGTTCTTTTGTGGCTCATATACATGACGGTCCGGATATGTTAATTGGATTTGCCAAGATAGAGATTAACCAACCTGAATTCAGCTTTACCACACCCTGGACAGTTATCGTTTATCAGGAACTTGATTATGCCTATGCCCCTGTCCGTAAGATGATATGGATTATATCTCTTCCGGGACTTGCCCTTATAATTTCATTTTTCCTTCTGGGTTTATATATAGCAAAGAAAGAATTTATTACTCCGCTGGAATGGATTACTGATACGGTAAAACGAGTAGCATCAGGAGACCTTACAAAGAGGGTTCAGATTAATTCCAAGGACGAAATGGGAGAGCTGGCGGAATCGTTTAACGAAATGGTTTCAAACTTGGAAAAGCGCACATCCCTCGATAACATATCTCTGAATATGCTTTCTCATTTGGACTTAAGCGATGTGCTTAATCTAACAATGGAAACCCTGAAAAATACTTTTGACGCAGCCTTTGCCAGATTATGGATCGTGGACAGCGGCGACCTATGTGATAACTGTACCCATTCGGCAATCTGCCTGGATAATGAGAAATGCCTTCATCTAAAGGTAACAGTGGGTATATATGCAGAGGATGAGCAGTATTTGAGAATACCTATCGGCGGCTTGAAAGTTGGTAAAATTGCCGAGACCAAAAAGCCATCAATGACTAATAACACATACGCTGATAAAGATATACATAACTCAAAATGGTTTGAGGAACAAGGTCTAATATCTTTTGTGGGCTATCCTCTTCTTGTAGGTGATGAGCTTTTGGGGGTTCTGGCCTTATCCAGCCGTCATACCATATCTCAACTTGATTTTTCCATATTAGGTTCATTTGCTAACCGCACAGCAATGGCGATACAGAACGCGGACCTGCATTCTCTTATAAGGGATGTAAATTTAACTCTGGAGAAAAAAGTTGAGGAAAGAACCCAGGAACTGGAATTGGCCAACATAAAATTAAAACGGGCAGACCAGATGAAAAGCGAATTTCTGGCCAATATGTCCCACGAACTCAGAACACCTTTAAACGCAATAATCGGTTTTGCGGAAGTCCTGCGGGATGGTTTATGCGGGCCATTAAATGAGGATCAGAAGGCATCGGTAATAGATATACACGAAAGTGGAACACATTTACTCCGTATGATAAATGATATTCTCGATCTATCCAAGGTGGAAGCCGGGAAAATGGAGTTACAGCCTGAGAAATTCTCCCTTTCAGAATCTATCGAGGATGTTCAGTCGATAATTCGTGATATCGTAAATAAAAAGCAAATAACACTGGAAACCAAAGTTGCTGAAGACATTCCGGAAATAAATGCAGATCCTGTAAAATTTAAGCAGATAATGTATAATCTACTGTCTAATGCAGCCAAATTCACATCAAACGGTGGAAAAATAACTATTAAAACAGAGCTTCATGATAATGAATTTCTTATATCTGTTGCAGATACAGGAATAGGAATAGAACCGGGTGATCAGGATAAGATATTTGATGAATTCAGGCAGTTGGACTCTTCTCGTTCCCGCCGGTATGAAGGTACCGGGCTTGGTCTTGCACTCACCAAGAGACTTGTAAATCTTCATGGTGGTCAGATCTGGGTTGAAAGTGAGGGCAAGGGTAAGGGAAGCACTTTCTATTTTACTATACCATTGATTTTACCATCCCGATTAACTCATATTGAGTCACACGAAAGCGTAGTGGAAAAACTTCATGACGCCGCCCACGCCCAGGATGAAGCAAAAGACAAAACTATATTGATTGTAGAGGATAATCCCCAGGCAGCCCAACTGTTGAGAATATACATGGCTGAGGCCGGATATGAAACAATTATTGCTTCTGACGGGGAGTTGGCTGTGGAAATGGCAAAAGAGATAAAACCCTTTGCCATTACCCTTGATATAATGCTGCCCAAAAAAGATGGATGGCAGGTTATGCAGGATTTGAAAACTATAAAAGATACAAGCGATATACCAATTATCATAGTTTCTATTGTTGACGATCAAAGCTTCGGGTTCAGTATGGGTGCAGTTGGTTATCTTGTGAAACCTATAGACAAAGACCAACTTATGCAGACACTAAACAGAATAGAGTTTTCAAGAGATTCAAGGGAAACACCGCCTAAAGTGCTTGTTATTGAGGATAAAAATGAAGATCTAAGCTTATTATCAGCTATATTAAGTAATGAGGGAATTGATGTTCTAAAAGCCCTTGATGGAAATACGGGAATACAAAAAGCAATAGATTATCATCCTGAACTTATTATTCTTGATCTTCTTTTACCTGATATAAGTGGTTTTGAAGTTATACAAAACCTTCGCCAGCATCCTGAAGCTGATGATATACCTATAATTATATGCACAATAAAAGAACTTACTCAGGAGGACAAACAGGCCTTGAATAGTAAAGTCCAATCTGTTGTATACAAAGGAATAGACGCAAAAACAAATCTTCTGGAAGCAGTAAGAAAAATAGAACGTTTCCGCGTAAATAATATGGCAAGAGAGGGGGAAACGCTGGAATTACAAAGCTATAATGAGGGAGACGGAGAGCAATAATGTCACATAAAATACTGGTGGTAGAGGATAATGACCGAAATCGCCGACTTTTGAAGATACTTCTCAAATCCAATAAATATGAAGTAGCGGAAGCCGCATCAGGTGAGGAGGCAATGAATTATCTATCAAAAGAAAAGCCCGATCTGATACTTATGGATATTCAACTTCCCCATATTGATGGTCTTGAACTAACAAAAAGGATAAAAGATGAACCTGAAACAAAAGATATACCAATAGTCGCCGTTACTGCATACGCTATGAAAGGAGACAGGGAGAGGATTCTGGAAGCTGGTTGTGACGACTATATAAGTAAGCCTATTAACACCCGGGAAGTTCCCGGTATTATTGCAAGGACGCTCCAGAACAATTCAGATCAATAATTTAAAGGTTTATAAAAATGAGAAATCCGCAAGGACCTGCAAAAATTTTAGTGGTAGATGATGTCCCCCGTAATGTCAGGCTTCTGGAACTAAATCTGAAATCGGAAGGTTATCAGGTTATACCTGCATATAACGGACAGGAAGCCCTGGATAAGGTTAGCTCAGAAAAACCCGATCTTATACTGCTGGATATAATGATGCCTGGTATGGACGGCTATGAAGTATGCAGGAGACTTAGGCAACGGGAAAGTACCCGGGCTTTACCGATTGTTATGGTTACAGCCTATGAAAAAGAGCCAGAAAAGAAAATTGAAGCTATTGACATCGGTGCGGATGACTTTATACGTAAACCGTTTGAGCGGTATGAACTTCTGGCCCGGGTTAAGTCACTACTAAGGGTAAAATACCTTTACGATGAACTAAAAAGAGTCAACCAGAGATTAGAAGATGAGCTTATTATGGCCCGGGAGGTACAGCTTGCATTTTTACCTCAGGAATATCCAGATTCAACGGAATTGAACTTCGCTCACAAATATATACCAACTTTTGCTGTTGGTGGGGATTTTTTTGATATAAGACCCTTATCCGGCGGTCTTGTGGAGATATTTATATCCGACGTAATGGGACACGGCCCCCAGGCAGCCATGATCACAGGCGTTATAAAGACTCTATTAACAAGCCTTAGTTCAAGCCTTGCCAGCCCGGGTTATTTATTATCACAAATAAATCAGCAGTTCCATAGGCTTATGGATTCAGGTGATCTGGGGGTTTTCGTAACGGCTTTTTCTATGGTGATTGATACCAGAAGGAAAAAGATTATATATTCCAATGCCGGACATCCAAGACCTTTCCTCATTCAGAGAAGCAATGATGAGTTCTATGAAATGCAAAGCGAACAATCTGTGGCATTAGGCATGATACCCAACACTATATATCAGGATCATGAAAATGAATTAAAAAACGGGGATATGTTGTTTTTATTTACAGACGGCCTTCTGGAACTGATGAACAGAGAATCAAAACAGTTTCATGCGGAGGAACTTAACAAGGCAATATCAAACAATACACATCTGGAGCCCGAACCTTTTGTTGAGGCAATTATGTGCGCCGCTGAGGCTTTTGCAGAAGGGCTAACTAACCCGGATGATATGACTCTTCTGGCTATTGGTTACAAGGAATAATGATTCAAGCGGAAACTTATATTCAGCAAAGCCAGAAGCTACTCAAAGGGGAAAAATATGGAAGGGAAATATATCAACAAAATTCCAACGCGAGTCCTGGGAAGAACAGGCGTTAATGTAACAATTATCGGAGTTGGGGGATATCATATAGGCAAAGCCCGAGACCCTCAGCTTGCCCTTCGGATTATAAGAATGGCTATTGACGAAGGGGTAAATTTTTTGGACAACGCATGGTGTTATAACGATGGTGAAAGTGAGCGGTTTATGGGTTCTGCGCTAAAAGACGGCTACCGGGAACGGGTGTTTCTTATGACCAAGAATCACGGTCGGGATGCGGCTACTTTTCGGCGTCAACTGGATGAAAGTCTGAGCAGGCTTCAGACGGATCATATTGATCTTCTTCAGTTTCATGAAATAATACATGAAGGGGAACCAGAAAAAATCTTTTCCCAGGGTGCTATTGAAGAAGCTGTTAAAGCCCGGGAAGAGGGTAAAATAAGCTATATAGGCTTTACAGGGCATCGCTGGCCACAGCTTTTTAAGGAAATGCTGGATAAGGATTTTGACTGGGATACGGTGCAAATGCCGATTAACCTGCTGGATTACCATTATCGCAGCTTTACGAAAGAAATACTGCCAATACTTATAAAACGGAAAATCGGTGTTATCGGCATGAAAAGCCTGGCAAGCAACCAGATATTAAAAACAGGGATCTCAGCCGATGAAGCTATTACATATTCCCTTTCAATGCCTGTAGCTACATTGGTAAGCGGCATGGATTCGATTGAAGTTCTAAAAAAGAATATTGAGACTGCCCGAAGATGGCAACCGCTTACGGAAAAAAAACGTAACCAGATGCTGGATAAAGTTTCCGAATATGCAAAAGATGGTCATCTTGAACGCTATAAAACGGGATAACATATTTCCATGAAATCCATCTGGGATTTACAAATAACCATATCCCGCCGTCTGCTTGTATGGAGTGGATTAAGCATTTCTGCTGGATTAATTCTTATATTAACAGGCGACAGCTTCTGGAGAGGCTTTGGGATACAGGCGGCTGTTTGGGGTGCTATAGACGCAGCGATTGCACTGGTTGGTATGTTTCGCACCAGACGCAAGCGCTTTACCCATGACACGCGCCAGCAAATGTCCAGGGAAGCCCGAAATTTAAAGCGAATACTGCTGGTGAATTTCGGGCTTGACGTTATTTATATGGTTGTTGGCGCTATACTGGTATATTTTCGCTCTGAGGCTGCGTGGCGAGGACATGGTTGGGGTGTCATTATACAGGGAGGATTTCTGTTTTTCTTTGATTTTATTCATGCCCAATCAGTTCCACCGGCAGTTAATCCAAAACCTTTTAAGGCTTTTCAGGGAGATGAACACAAACCTTTCTTCATGCAAGGTAAAAAACCTGCGGCTCTGCTGATTCACGGCTTTCCCGGCACACCTGCTGAAGTGCGTTCTTTGGGTGATTTTCTTCATGATGCCGGCTGGACTGTTGAGGGAATTCTGCTTCCCGGATTTGGCTCCGATATAATGACTCTCGATGAGCGGAGTTACGAAGAATGGGTTCAGGCTGTTAAGAAATCCCTCAAAAAGCTGAAGAAGGAACACTACCCGGTTTTATTGCTTGGCTACTCTATGGGCGGCGCTGTATCTATTGTCGCATCAAGCAATTCTCCTCCAGATGGACTGATATTAATTGCACCTTTCTGGCGTATTTTCTCACCTTTAAAGAGATTCATTGGAACTATACTGAAACCCTTTCTTCCAAGATATTTTCAACCCCTCAAGGAGATTGATATTTCCGATCCGAAGATCCAATCGAATATCAGGGATTTTTTGCCTGATGTAGACCTGGACGATCCTGAAATTCAGGAAGATATTCGTAATACTACTATTCCTGTTGCAATGGTAAACCAGGTGCTTGGATTGGGCAAGAAAGCTTATAAAAATGCTAAAAGCTTAAACCTACCTGTACTGGTAATCCAGGGCCAAAAAGATGAACTGGTGAAGCCGGAGTTGACATTTAAGCTTAAAAAGCGTTTAGATGCGAAAAACGGAAGCCAGGTAAGGTATATCATGATAAATGGTGAACACGATATAATTAATACATCCAACCCAGTCTGGCCTGAAGTTGAGGAAGCTATCCTGGCTTTTGCTGAAAATCTAAAAAATAAATCTCAAACCAATACCTCATAATATATCCATCCATCAATCATAATTTCCTCTCAGAAAATTACAAATAATCATAGCATAACTACAGCTTTTACTCGATGAATGTTATGAAATCATTTAATCTTTAAGCTTATATTTTATAACATTTGGTATCCCTGGGGTATTTATATAAAGGTGTTCTTAACGATGGAAAAGCTGTATATTATTGATGCTATAGGTGCTTTTTTTCAGAGAAAAAGCAATAAGGTTACCAATTGGTCGAAAATAAATTTTCACGAACTGGAAACAGACAACAAAGTTGATAATAGTTTATTTAAAAAAATCGAAGTAGATTTCAGAAAGTTCATTCAGCAAGTTTCTGAGATAGGCTATAACGCAATATCCATAGATGATATTGCTCATCTGGTGGATTTTGACAATTATCCATATTGGCTAAAAGATAAGATAAGCACATACCAGGGATGGTATGAGAGACTTTTTGCTGTGGCCAGGGAATATGGTTTTAATATATTTGTCAATACCGATGTTATGTTCTATAACGAATTTATAGATGCTAAAACAGGCGGCAGTCGATCTCAGGCAGTTAAGCTGTTAGTATCTGCTGTGGCAAAGTATGTTTTAAAGACAGTATTTCGCATTGGCTGTGAATATGGAACTACAGATAAAATACTTATGAGTAAAAGCATATCCAGGCTGTGTCGCTTTTTTATATCCATGTATAGAGACGAACTGCCGGAATTTATCAACAGCAAGGCCATGGGAATTGAACTTTTGTTTACATAACTGATCTGACTTTTTCCATTACCATGTCAACGCTTATGGATTCCAGACATTCCCTTTTATCACATTGAATTGGAGGATCGTGGGGATGGTGGCATGGGCGGCAGTCAATCGAGCTCTCCACTGTATAGCAGCTTTCACCATAAGGGCCGTGAATTTTTGAATCGGTGGGGCCAAATATGCCTATAACCTTTGTACCGGATGCAGCGGCTATGTGCATGGGACCGCTGTCATTACTTATGAATAAATTGCACCGCTCCATAACTGCAGCTGTTTGGTTTAGAGTTGTTTTACCTGCCAGTAAAAGCGGCTTATTATTCATTTTATTAATTACTATCTCTGCTGTTTTACTTTCCGATTTACCGCCAAATATTAAAACCTTTACGCCATAATCCTGTGCAAGCCTATCGCTTAATTCAGCAAAATTTTCCAGAGGCCAGCACCGCCAACCCCGAACTTTGTCATCCGGCCCGGGGCCTATATGTAAGCCAAATAAAAGATCACTATTATTAATACCTGAGGCGCGGAGTAAATCATCGGCAAAATCTCTATCTTTTTCCCCGATGTGCATATACAGCTTTCGGATGGGTGGAACTCCCAATGGTCTAAGTAAATTGAGCCCTTGCTCTACCTCAGGTTTTGAATTGTCCAAAGAAATAGTATGAGTCAGAAAGAAACTGGTATTGGTTTTATCCTCATAATCATAATCAAAGCCGATACGATACATAGCCCCGGTTCTGAAAGCTCTTTTAGCTCTCATGTAACCCCTATGGGTTGCGGCTATAGTTAAGTCGGGCCATTCTTCACGTATTTTCTTAAATACCTTTTTGTCATCCAGCACAAATATTTGATCTACCAATTCCCCTCCCTCCAAAACATATCTTGCACCGTTGGGAGCAACTAACACTGATATTTTTGCATCGGAAATGCCGCGCCTTAAACTCCTGATCATGGGTGTCAACATAATAAGGTTTCCAATGCCGGAAGTTGCTAGTATGCAGATTTTTTTTATGTCCTGGATATCAAGGGGGTGATCTCTGGAGGGAATGAGGTTAAGGTTGAAGTTGAAATACAGGCTTCCAAGCAAGTCGGGGATGTAGTTATAAAAAAGGTCTCTAAGCATTTAGGTTGTAATCGGTGATTAAATATTGATTTTAGAACCACATAAGCACTGAATTGCATTATAAGTGGCTTAATTGCTAAATAACATATTTTATGTAATCCTTAAAAAATTAAAAATGTGTTTACAATAGTTGCTTTTTTTTATGGTCAATTGTAGAATTTGTCATTCCTGCGGAAGCAGGAATGACAATGTTTTTATATTTATTTTTCCCCGAGATTATATTTATTGCAGAGTTCCTGAAGCTCTTCCTGTTCTATATCCAATTCTGCAGCTGCTTGTTTCAGATCCCAATCGGATTTTAACAGGGAGGACAGAAGCAATCGCTTTTGGAAATTATTGACTCTATCGGAGAAGGACTCACCGGATACTGATTCTTCAATACCTTTTACTCTGATTTCTTCCGGTAGATGATGGGGGAAAATCGTGTTGCCATCGCTTTTGTATGTGAGGCGTTCAATTACATACTTTAACTCCCGGACATTTCCTGGCCAGTCATATTCCATTAACATTTCCAGAGCTTCAGGAGAAATCTTTTTTGGCTTTATCCCGGGGACTTCCTCGGCCATCTTTTTCATAAAATGGTAACAAAGCTGCTCTATATCATCTTTACGCTCTTTTAAAGGCGGCACCCAGATTGTTTCAAAGGCCAGTCTATCATAAAGGTCTTCCCTGAATTTTCCGGCTTTCATGTCTTTTTCCAGATCGGCGTTGGTGGCGGCAATAACCCTTACATCTACCTTTATGGTTTTTTCTCCGCCAACGCGCTCAAATTGCTGATATTCCAGCACCCTCAACATCTTGGACTGGAATTCTGTGGACATGTTGCCTATTTCGTCCAGAAACAAAGTGCCCTTATTGGCCAGAACAAAGCGACCTTCCCGAAACGATGAGCCGGTAAAAGCGTTTTCTTCCTGACCGAATAACTCACACTCCAAGAGTCCTTCGGCCAGGGCAGCGCAGTTGATGGTTATGAATGGACCCTTTCGCCTTGCTCCGCTCTGGTGAATAGCCGCTGCAACCAACTCCTTGCCAGTACCGCGCTCTCCCCTTATTAATACCGGTCTGGGGATAGAAGCAACTTCTTTTACCTGTTTAAATACTTCCTGAATCTGAGGTGTTTCACCTACTATGTTATAATGATTCCGCATGCTTTTTCGATAATATTCCGCTTCCCGTCGAAGTTCCTTGCTGGTCTTTAGTAAATCCAGAAGGTTATCAATCCTGCGAAGGCTTGCTTCGATCTGCTCTTCCAGATAGAAGTTTTTTTCCACAAAATCGTCAGCACCCAATTTCATAGCCTCAACAGCCACGGGTATAGAGCCTTTGCCGGTCAGTATGATTACAGGCAAATCGGGTCTTATCTTTTTTATCTGGGGAAGGGCTTCCAAACCATTCATCTTGGAACCAAAATCATAATCAAGGATTACCAGATCAACGCCATCTGCACTTTTTTCCAGTAAGTCTAAAGCCTCTTCTGCTGAAGAAGTCATTACCGATTCTGAACCACGTTGGTCTAATACATCTTCCAATAAATCTCTTATTTCTTCCTGGTCATCTACCACCAGTATTCTTT
>WJIO01000114.1 GCA_014730235.1 Candidatus Poribacteria bacterium | reverse complement strand
GTTTCATATATAGTATCAAAGGCAAATGTCAATTCCTCAATAGTGCAGTGATCCTGGACAAAATGGGATGTGCTGTATAAAAGCCCACCATCGGCAAAGAGTTTCAATACCCGCTTAATTTCGCTTTTTAAGAAATCCAGCTTGCCAAAGCCAATAGTAGTTTGAACATCCAGACCACCCATAATAACAAAATTGCTAGAATAGTTATTCTTATATTCATATAAATCCATACCGGCTGATTCCTGGTATGGATGAACAACGTCATAACCCAGTTTGATTATTCCATCTATTACCTGGGAGACATTTCCATCGCTGTGAACGCTTAAATAAACCCCGCGATCTTTAACCGCGTCACAGGTAAGCTTATGATATGGGTAGATAAGCTGCCACCAAATATCAGGGCTGAACATGAGTCCTTTCTGCGCTCCCCAGTCGTCGGAAACATGAACCATGTCAACCCCTGCATCAATGCAATTAAGGGCAAAATCCCGGTTCCATTCGGCCTGGCGTTTGTAGACCTGATGCAGGTCGTCTTTAAACAGCATCAGATAAGTCAGATGGTTCTGGATTCCAAAGGGCCCGTTTAAACACTCAAATATACCTGGCGTTTGAACATAAACAAACCGGCCTCTTTCTTCCTTGTGATGCTTGACCTGATCCCTTATATTATTATAGGCGTCTGAATTGTTTGGATCGGTCAATTCAATATCCAGAAGCATTCTCGGTTCTATTACGCCGTCGTTATTATCCCTTATTTCCTTCAATTTTTCACCTGGATAAGGGCCAGGCCCGCCGAATAGATGGGCGAAGTCGAATTCGTATTTATCCTCAAAAGCTGTTACTGAGCCGAATGCCTCATTAATCTGGTCTTCCAGATTAGCCCGAACCCATCCGTATACAGGTATTCTGTCAGGCTTTTTATGTTCTATAACACTGATAACTCTTTCTCTGGGCAGCATTTTTTTCTCCTGTAGAATAGATTCTTTTGTTGGCCGGAAAATTCAATTAAATTGAAAAGTCTCAGCATGAACTTTTCCCTCCCTGGACATTAATTAAAGAACAGCAGCTATGCTGATATTTTCAGGATGGCCAAAAATATTTGATACCACAGGGCATTTTGTCCTGAACAGGCTTACAACTGGACATCTTAGCTGATTTTTGTGTTCAGAAAAAACGTAGTAATTGGCCTGGCCTTTTACTATTACTATATCGGCCTGTGAAAGCTCGTATATTAAATCTTCGGACATTTCATCAAAGCTTATGCCCAAGGTGTCGGGGCCGGCGATTATCACCTCCGATGCTGATTCATGGAGTTTTACCTGTTGAGCATCGTCTATTGTTGCGTCGCTGGTGATGGGACCACCCCGAACTGCGGCTACTACCCTGGTATCTCCATTTCCCTTTATATCCTCAATAAGCAGCTTGTCAATAGCTATTTCACCCACGTTGTCATGGATAAACAGGACTTTTTCCGCGGATTTTATCATTTCGTATATCTGGGGGAGATGGCTCACGTCCAGTATATCTGCGATGGCATTCATTTCTTTTTCCAGTTCGTCCAGGTCAAAATCATATCCCGTTCCTACAGTACGGAAATCCAGGGAATTAGCCGCTATTGACCACCTCGCCAGCAGGGAAAAGCGTTCATAACCGCCTATACCGGATATGGTTTTCCTCAGACGTTGGGCTAGTTGTAAACCCATTTGGTTACACATTTCACGTCTTTGGGCAAAAGGCAATTCTATTTTACATACCCTTTTAATGATCCTGTGTACTTCCGTAATATAAATTGACGGTTCTTTACCCAGGTCTGCATTTTCTGCCATATATTCCAGGGATTTTTTCATGACCCTTCGCTTTAGCTCTTCGTCATCTGTAAGTAATTCCAGAGCGCCGCGTATATCGTCAATAATACATGGTATACATTCAATTTTTGCTATCAATGAAATCTCCTTTATGTAAGTAAAACCACAGCGGCGCAGAGGAATTTGATTTAAGATGGCGCTGGCTTGCGGAACTGAGAGTCTAAAATTTTAATGGCATTTGCCTATACTTTCGCACTTTTTATATATCAAAACGGTAAATACAGGTTTCATGAGGGTTTTCGGCTTGTAGGGATACGGCATGCCGTATCCCTACTACTACAAGCGCATAAATACTATGTCTTTTAAAAAGAGCGAAAGTATAGGTGTTGATATTTCTAAAATTAACTAAAACCAGATGTTGCAGTGCTTAAAGAGACATTAGCAAATGAAAATTCTATCAGGCTGTCATTCCTGCTTCAAGCTTTTTGAAAAAGCTTGAAGCAGGAATGACAAGCTGAGGATATTATTTCTCAATAAGACAATGTTTTTATATTTCCGCACTCAAGTCGGAAGAGACAAATAAATTTACTAAAAAACCGCTTTCATCTCACCGACAACTTCACCGCGCCGGTTGGTTATGGTTGTGGAACGCAGATTTTGATATTCTGTCAATTCTTCATTATCCACCAGTTCAAGTCTTTTTATAGTTTCGGTAAAGGCTAATGCACAGGCTGTTGAATTGCCATCATCGGACTTGGCTGCTATTCCAACTTTTTTGCCAAGAATGCCGCCACAATACATTCCTAGAGCGCCTCCCTTGGCTACCATCTGTTTTGGCCAGGTCTTCCCGTCTCTAATTTCACCGGTCATTTCCGGGTGGGCCTGCATGGCGGCTACGATTTTTGTAACGGCTTCTTTTCGCTTTGGCGGTAAATCTTCAGGATTTGCTAATCGGGCAAAGCCTACGGCCATACTACTTAATGGCATATAAAAAGTAGGTACTCCACAGCCATCTATTCCGTATTCCACCTTATCCACTTTACACATTTCAGCCATGACTTTTCTTATCATGACCTGGGCCGGATGATGCGGATCTGTGTAATTATCCAGGGGAAAATCATGAAATTTACACAGCATAAGAATACCGGAATGTTTTCCCGAACAATTGTCCCTTATAGCGTTGCTTTTGGAACATTGTAAAGCATCCTCAGTCAAACCCAATTTGCTCAATATATCCCTTACTGTTTCCACATGTATGTCCTGTCCGGCATGAGAGGCGCATATTATAGCAAGCTCTTTTTGGCTTATACCGAATTTTTCCAGTGCGCCGGTTTCGGCTACAGTGATGGCCTGGATAGGCTTTGCAGAGGATCGCATAAAGGCTGATCTATCTACATCACCTACAGAATATACTATTTTGCCCTCTGTATCCACTGCCACTATTGAGCCATAATGTATTAAATCTATATGACCACCTCTAATGACATGGACTAATTCTTCAGCTCTGACCATTATTACCTCCGTAACTAACTGTTTAATTAAAAGTCTGCCGCAGACCTACCATATATCTTCTGCCGTAATCGGGATACCCAACAACCGTTGAATATTCCTCATCCATAAGATTTTTTATTTCAAAATAAATTCTGGCATTTTGTTTTTTGCCAAATGTATAACCAAATGAAGCGTTGAGAGAATGGAAATCACCCAAAGGCTGAGGTGTGGGCTTTTCTCCCTCAGGGGCAGCTACAAATCTTGTGCTTTCGTAGGATGAAACGTATTTCCATAAAATGCTGAAATCAAAGCCTAGTTTTTCAGCGTAAATTCCACCACTGGCGATTAACTCTGGCTTTTCCTCATTTTTTACCATTTCACCATTGCTGTCAGCTCGGGATCTCATGGCTGTAAGATTTACAAAAGGTTCTATTACCCGGAGTATTGGCGCTCCCTGGATGTCTAACTCGACTCCCAGTTGATCCTGATCTCTGTTTAGATAAAGCTCCATTATGCGTCCCTGGTATTCTTTTGTCTGTCCGCTGAGGACGATGGCATTTTTCTGCTGAGTCAGGAATCCTGTCAGGGATACGCGTCCTACTTTTTCCTGTATTACACGACAACCCAGGTCGGCTTTGATTCGGGTTTCATTTCCCGGCTCTTCCATGTTTACGTCAAGTGAACCTTCTCTTGGTTGTATCTGCCCCGCTGCAACGTTCAGATTGAGCAGTATTCTTTCGGATAATCTATAAGATGCTCCCGCGCTTCCATTGAATGTAGAAGGTTCCCACTGATCTTTGATAGGTTCTACCTGTCTAAATTTACCACCGCTGCCATTTATATTGAAAGCACCGTATTCATTGATGTAGGTTTTGGCCCAGCGGAGTCCGGCATCCAGCTTAAGACTTCCAAACTTCTGTTCATCAACGGCAACGGCTGATACGGTTTCCAGATCAGATCTCCTGCCGACATAAAAGCGCTTGCCGTTGGGAGCGACCCAGTGGTTATATAGCGCGCCGAAACGCAAGGTGTTGTCATCAGTAACAGCGAGGGATTGAATGATGTTTGCTCCCCATTCATAATCCCGTTCATCGGTACTTTCATGGGGTGCTGTTTCGTCACCGATAAATGTATGATCCCTGTCAATATAGTGCATTACAAGCTCTGTGGATAGTTTCTCATTAGGCTGGAAATGGGCTTGTAAATTACCCAGGGTGGTTTTCAGGGGATCAAAGCTCTCGGTGGTTTGTTGAAATCTTTTGCCAGCCGGTGGTTCTGCACGCCTTAACTTTCGTTCACCATAAAGATGAAAGAGATTGGTCTTTATTCTCAGGCTTTCTATTGGCTTCCAGCTTGTGCTTCCCATAAAGTTGGAGATACTTTCGGCGGCGTTTTTATCTTCAGGTCCGGCGGTGTGATTTGTACCTCCACTGAAGGCGTAGGATAGATCTCCGGCTGTTGCACCGTGAGAGAGGCTGAATCGATAAGTGTCAAAACTGCCGTATTCCATTTCAGCTCCAGTTCCCGGTTTTTTGTATGCCTTGGGAACTATGTTTACAATACCTACTAAACCGCCCAGACCGTTAAGAAGGGCTGCGCTGGATCTTATAACCTCGACGCGCTCAATATTTGTAGCAGAGAAGAAATAAGGTGTTTCGTGAAATTCCCGCTGCCATGCCCCATCTATGGCATATTCGGGATACGGATACTTTTGACCTCTCACAGAAAAGAACTGCTTGACCTTACGCCCCCGGCTTTCTATCCATGCTCCGGGCACGTATTTCAGGGCATCTACAATAGTCTTGGCTCCCTGCCTTTCTATTTCCTCTTCGTTCACCAGGGTGGTGGAAATTTCAAGACCGGATGATTCGGACATGGGCTTTGCTATAACATCCCGGGGGCGCTTACCCGTTACTTCTATTGGCTCCATTACATGTATGCGTTCAGTATCATCAGATTGCTCTGTCTCTTCAGCATATATGTTTCCTAACCCTAAGAACAACAAACAGTATATAACAGTGCTTATTTTCATCAAGCATGTTTTTTTTCCGAACATTCTTTGCTCCTTAGCTCAAGTAATAATTTTAAGTTTATACAGATCGTGATTATTATAAGCTAGTTGGGTTAAGATAAGATAAAGATATAGTTAAATTAATCAACTAACACCACACCGTAATAATTCTGATCGGATGAATGGTCTGTCACAACTTGTATGTAAAAGCCGTTAGCCCGGGCTGAGGAATATACATCAATTCCACAGGCTTCCATAGATGGCCTGGCTTCCCTGGGATGTATACATTTCTGTAAGTTGCATTTATCACACAATCTGCAAGGCCCATCACCTAACCCAAGAGCTTTGTAATATCCACTCAGGAAAATTTCACGTTCTAAAGCGGTTGCGATTTTCTTTGGATCCCCATTGACTTTGCAGTGAAACATCACAGCCCTGTTATAGCAATCAAGAATTTTCCTGGTCTGATCTGGAGTTGGCGAATTGGGCGGACAACATAAGCTGCTGTTATATCCACCGCATCCAAATTGGCACTTAAACCTTACCCATTCAGCAGTAACTATAGAAGTGGGATCTATTATTTTCGCTTCAATTGCTCCTAACTCGCAAGCACGCTGTATAAAAATATTCAAATCAGAACTATCATTCATATTTTTCACCTTATAAATAACATGTAATCTTATAAATTATATGCGTATGATTATATAACACCAGTATCCTCTAAGCAAGGAAAACTTTTTATTCTGTATCTGTCTCTCTTTATGCTGTCATTCCTGCGAAAGCAGGAATCCAGTAGATCTGCATAAAGACTGTATTCCTGCTTTCGCAGGAATGACAAGCTTGAACAAAAAAGGAAAAGCTCAGCAGGAACTTTGCTCTCCCGAATTGTGACTAACCTACTAAATTGAGACAGGTGCTTTTATGCTTGGAAGATTTTTGATAATCTCTGATATACAAATCCGTTGACTATACATGTATCCTATGATATATTCCCATTGTTTGAGTTTTGAATATGGAACGGAGATACAGATATGAAAGAAAGATATATCCTTGCAATAGATCAGGGAACAACAGGTACAACGGTATTACTTATAGACAAAAATGGCAATATTGCTTCAAAAGCATACAGTGAGATTAGCCAGTATTACCCAAAGCCCGGTTGGGTGGAACATGATCCACAAGAGATATGGGAAAAAACTCTTTCAACTGCATGCGAAGCTGTAGAAGCTTCTGAAATAAAAGCTAACCAGATCGCTGGTATAGGGATTACCAACCAGCGTGAAACTGCTGTAGTCTGGGACACTAAAAGCGATGAGCCATTCCATAGAGCTATCGTGTGGCAGTGCAGACGGACAGCGGATATGTGCCGGGAGCTGAGATCAAAAGGCTTATCGGAGAAGATCAGAGCCAAAACGGGATTAGTGATCGATCCGTATTTCTCAGCCACAAAAGTTGCCTGGATAATGGATAATGTAGAAAATGCGCGAAAAAGTGAAGCTGTTTTTGGTACAGTAGATAGCTGGTTGGTCTGGAAGCTTACAGGCGGTAAATTTCACGCTACAGACTATACCAATGCCTCCCGAACCATGCTTTTTAACATACATTCTCTGGAATGGGATGATGAACTCCTGGAACTGATGAATATCCCATCCAATATGATGCCCCGGGTATATGCGTCATCTGCAAGCTTTGGTACAGTTGACTGTGGCTGTGTCCTGGATGGTATACCCATTGCCGGCATAGCGGGGGATCAACAGGCGGCTTTATTCGGTCAGGCATGCTTTGAAGTGGGTTCTGTAAAGAATACCTATGGAACAGGGTGTTTCATAATGCTGAACACAGGCGAAAAGCCGGTAGCTTCTAACTATGGGCTTTTAACCACCCTGGCTTGTAGTGTAGACGATAAGCCGGTTTATGCCCTGGAAGGCAGCGTTTTTATAGCAGGGGCGGCTGTGCAGTGGCTCAGAGATGAAATGGGTCTTATTGAAACGGCATCTGAAACAGAGGGTATCGCTGAAACAATTGGTAACGCCGATGGTGTATACATGGTTCCGGCTTTCACAGGGCTGGGCGCGCCGTATTGGAATTCTGACGCTAGAGGGGCCATACTGGGCATAACAAGAGGAACAGGCAAAAGCCATCTGGTCAGGGCTGCTCTTGAATCCATAGCATACCAGACAGCCGATGTTATTGATGCTATGAGATCAGACCTGGGTGAGGATTTATTGACACTGAAAGCCGACGGCGGCGCTTCAGCCAATGACTTCCTTATGCAGTTCCAGAGCGATATACTTAACATTAAGGTGGATCGTCCTGTGTATAATGAAACTACAGCCCTGGGCGCAGCCTTTCTGGCTGGTCTGGAAGTGGGTTTCTGGAACAGCAAATCAGAGATAGAAGCCTGCAGGAAAACAGATGTTATTTTTAATCCAAAAATGGATAACAAAAAGAGAAAAGAACTTTTATCCGGTTGGCATAAAGCGGTTAATCAGGTGATCAGTAATTCGTGATCAATAATCCGTTTATTCGAGGTACAAAATGAACAGCAAACAGAGAGTAATAGCCACATTTAATCATAAAGAGCCAGATCGAGTGCCGCTGTGGTATGGCGCTTCCGAAGGTCTTACGGAAAAGTTAATTCAGAAATGTAAAGTATCCGATGAAGAGGAATTGATGCAGAGACTGCATATTGATTTCCGTCGAGTCAGGGAAAATTATATAGGTCCGCCTTTGGATGATAAGAATTTCTGGGGAGTCCAGCGGGATGGAGTATATTATGGACAACCCATGTCTCATCCTCTATCCGGGGTTGAAACTATACAACAGGTGGAGGATTATCCCGACTGGCCATCCCCCGATTGGTTTGACTTTGCAGGCATTGAGGAACAATGTGAGGCATGGAAAGAATACGCCATCATCGGCGGGCCCTGGGTAGTAGTTTTTACTGACGCTACAGAGTTGGTGGGTATGGATGAATTCTTCATGAAGATGTATACACACCCGGAAGTTATGCACGCGGTTATACAGAAAGTCAGCGATTTTTATTATGAACTGGCTGTGCGTTTCTTTGAAGCTGTGGGAGATAAGATTGATATATTCTTTTTTGGCGATGATATGGGAACACAATTGGCCCTTCTGATCTCCCTGAAACACTGGCGGGAGTTTTGCAAACTCCACATAAAGCGATTTCTGGAACTGGGTGAAAAATATGAACTAAAAACCATGTTTCACTCCTGCGGCGCTGTAAGAGAACTTATACCCGACCTGATAGACTTAGGTCTGGATGCCCTCAATCCCGTCCAGGTAGCCGCCAAAGGTATGGAACTTTTGGAACTTAAAGCGGATTTTGGACATAAGCTGACTTTTCATGGCTGTATAGACCACCAGAACGTACTGGCAAGGGGTACGACAGAAGTTGTCAAAAAAGAAGTGCGTCGGGTGATTGACATAATGGCCTCAGGGGGAGGTTTCTGCCTGGCCCCCAGCCATGACCTGATGCTGGATGAATTCCCTCCGGAAAATGTAATTGTTATGTATGATGAGGCTTTTGAATATGGCGTATATTAGGGTAATCCGAACCTTTGCTAAATATTAACCAGATTTTGACTTAATAAAAATAAATATGTAGTAAAATTAAAACCAGTTTGAAGCAAAAAATAAGGTTCTTCGGAGTTAAATGTGGTAAAAGTAAAAAACTTCTATAAGCTTGTCATTCCTGCGAAAGCAGGAATACAGTCTTTATGCGGATCTACTGGATTCCTGCTTTCGCAGGAATGACAAAATTTGTTTTTACATTTATTCATAGAAAATCAGTGGATAAGCAATTTTCAGGAAACATATTCAGCTTTTCCCTTAATGAGCGAAGCCCATTTTCCCCCTTAATAAGGGGGCGAGGGGTATTTTAGCGCGACCTTAGAACTTCATTTAACCGATTATTCATCCCCGGCGGCTTCCATAACCTTCTGTAAAGACTCCATAAACGGCTTAAGCTCATCCTCCAGACCCAGCTTCAGGTAAACTTCTCCACCATATTTTAATGTTCTTGAAAAATCCTGTATATAGGCCGACGGATACCTGAGAAAGAGCTTATGGTATATCTCCAGGGATTCCCGGTAATATGGCAACGCTTCATCCGGTTTATCCATATCTGCATATAATGCGCCCATGTTATTCAGCGTGCCAGCTACATACTGCTTAAATGCTTCCGGATGCTTCTCGGCCAGTTCCCTTCTTATCTCCAGGGCTTCGGTGTAGCAGGTCAGGGCTTCATCGGGATGACCCATGTCATCATGAAGTGCGCCCATGTTATTCAGCGTCATGGCCACATCCTGCTGAAATGCTTCAGGATGCTTCTCTGCCAGTTCCCTGTATATCTCCAGGGCTTTGGTGTAGCAGGTCAGGGATTCATCGGGATGACCCATGTTATAATGAAGTATGCCCATGTTATTCAGCGTCATGGCCAAGTCCGGCTTGTATTCCTCCGGGTTAGTCCTGGCCAGCTTTTCCCTGTAAGGAATGGCGG
>WJIO01000113.1 GCA_014730235.1 Candidatus Poribacteria bacterium | reverse complement strand
TTTCGCCGACGCGGCACAAAGGACGGAAGAATCCGCAGGGATTTCATGGTTCAACTGAACATCCTTGCAGATCCCGGCAAAGCCCTGGGTATTGGATACGACGACGCTTCAGATTCATGGAACTTACGAAGTATTCCCGGCATGGGTCGCGTAGGTGGATTCCTGAGACCTGGATCATCTTCATATTATTATTAAAAAAGGTTCTTCCGGGTTCAGTGTGGTAAAGATAAGAAACTTCTTTATGCTGTTATTCCTGCTTTCGCAGGAATGACAGGTTGAGAGAATTTTCAAACTATTACCACACTGAACCCGGAAGAACCAAAAATTATAATATTTAAACCTTGACATGACTTTATATCTTTTATATTCTGGAATTATATGAAAAAAATAGATCGCAAGTCTCTTTTTAAGAGTGTAAAAAAAATAGTTGTAAAAGTCGGCACAAGCTCAATCACATCACCTGATATGAGTTTAGACCTTGGGCGTATAGAAAACCTATCACTTGATTTAATTAAGTTACATAAAACGGATAAGGACGTTATTCTAGTTACTTCCGGGGCTATTGCTACCGGTATGGGACAGCTTGGTTGGAAAACGCGTCCCAGGGATATACCTCGACAGCAGGCGGCAGCGGCAGTGGGACAGGGCCACCTGATGCATACCTACAAACAAATTTTTGAAAAACACGGACAATTAGTAGCTCAGGTTCTTCTTACTCAGGATGATATCTGCGATAGGAAAAGATACACCAATGCCAATAATACTATATCCACCCTTTTACAATACGATGTCATACCTATTATAAATGAAAATGACACTGTGGCTGTGGAAGAAATTAAATTCGGCGATAATGATACACTATCCGCACTGGTAGCAAACCTTATCAAAGCCGACTTACTGCTAATATTATCGGATATCGACGGCTTTTATAATTTCGAAAAGAAGATAATCTCAGTAATTCCGTCAGTAACCACTGAAATCCACAGCATGGCCGGGGGGAAAGGTAGTAATGTTTCTGTAGGAGGAATGACAACAAAGCTCCAGGCGGCGGAAATTGTAACCGGCGCAGGGGATATTATGGTTATCGCCAACGGATGCAAGGCGGGGATTATAGAGAGAATTTTAAATGGCGAAGAAGAAGGAACGGTCTTTTTACCAGCAGGAGATAAGATGTCGGGTAAAAAACGCTGGATTGCCTATTCAGTTCCCACAAAAGGTAAAATAAAGGTGGATTCCGGGGCAAAAAAAGCTTTAACAAAATATGGAAAAAGCCTTTTGCCATCGGGAATTACCAGTGTAGAAGGTAAATTTGAATTTGGCGATGCTATAAGTTGCACAGGAGAAGATGATAAAGAGTTTGCCAGGGGATTAGCAAATTACAGTTCCGAAGAAGTTGAAAAGATAAAAGGTAAAAAAACGGAGCAGATTGAATCAATATTAGGTCATATATATTATGACGAGGTAATTCACAGGGATAACCTCGTTATATTGTAAATTACGATAGAGGGATTTAAATGGATATTAAAGAGCTATTGTTAGATAAAGCATTAAAAGCAAAAAAATCAGCCCGTATACTGGCTGGTGTCTCATCAAGGGTGAAAAATGAAGCCCTTATGGCTATGGCCGATGGGCTAATGGATGCCGCAGAAGTCCTTAAATCCGAGAATAAAAAGGATTTAGAATACGGTAAGGAAAAGGGTTTATCCTCAGCCATGATGGATCGGTTGGAACTGACAGACAAAAGGATCAGCGGCATGGCCTCAGGATTAAAAGAAATCGCTGCTCTGCCAGATCCGGTGGGTGAAATAACCCGCATGTGGAAGCGTCCCAACGGTCTACAGATCGGTAAGATCCGGGTTCCCATAGGTGTTATAGGAATTATCTACGAATCCCGACCTAACGTTACAGCCGATGCCGCTGGTCTGTGCCTGAAGTCCGGAAATGCCATTATCCTGCGCGGAGGTTCAGAAGCCATAAACTCCAATACGACTATTGCTGATATATTGGTAAAATCCGCTGTGACTGCAGGCCTTCCAGAGGGTTGTATACAGTTGGTGGAAGTTACCGACCGTCAAGCTGTTATGGAGATGATAAAGCTGGATAAATACATTGACATGATAGTAGCTCGTGGTGGTCACAGTCTTATAAAGGCAGTAACAGAAAATGCCACCATACCTGTAGCCAGACATTCAGCAGGTCTTTGTCATACTTATGTTGACACTGGTGCAGATCTGGATATGGCCCGGGAAATCTGCTTTAATGCCAAAGTCCAGCGTCCTGGTGTCTGCAATGCCATGGAGACAATGCTTGTGCATCATGACATAGCCACTGATTTTCTGCCCGGAATGATAAAAAGATTACATGATGCAGAGGTTGAAGTAAGAGGATGTGCTAAAACCAGAGAGATTTGCTCGGATGTTATGGAAGCCACTGAAGAAGATTGGGAAACCGAATACCTTGAGCTTGTTCTGTCGGTAAAGGTTGTTAAAGATATTGATGAAGCCATAGATCACATTATGACATACGGAAGTCTGCATTCTGATGCAATAGTTACAAATGATTACAGCAGGGCCAACAAGTTTCTGAACCAAGTTGATTCGGCTGCTGTATATGTAAACGCATCCACCAGATTTACCGATGGAAACGAATTCGGTCTGGGGGCAGAACTGGGAATAAGCACTCAAAAATTACATTCCAGAGGGCCTATGGGTTTAGAGGATCTAACCAGTCAGAAGTATATAATCTTCGGTAACGGTCAAATCAGAGAATAACCTCACAGGAGTTTTAGCTGTGAATATTGGAGTTATGGGGGGAACTTTTAACCCACCGCACCTGGGGCATCTGATTTGTGCTGAAGAGGTATATGATTATTTTAAATTCGATGAATTGATCTTTATGCCAAGTGCCCGTCCTCCCCACAAAGAATATGGGAATATAATTGATCCTGAACATCGTTATAGGATGACAGTTCTGGCAACTCAGGGTAATCCCCATTTTTGTGTTTCAAGGATGGAAGTTGATCGCCCAGGTCGCTCTTATACTATTCAGACTGTAAGAGATATGAAAGCTCTTTATGGTGAGGAAACCGGAATTAGCTGGATAGTAGGGGCCGATGCAATTTTAGAGATGCACATCTGGAAAGATATTGATCATCTGCTGAATATATGCAATTTCATTGCAATTAATCGTCCCGGTTATGATATAGATAAGGCAAATAGACGCTTTCTGGATAAGGTTCATTTATTTGAAGTTACAAATGTGGATATATCCGCCAGTGAAATACGAGAAAGGGTAAAACAAGGTAAATCAATAAAATATCTTGTCACTCATGAAGTCGAAAATTACATAAATAAAAACAGGTTATATTATTATGGCTAAAAAAAGAAAACTAAAATGTCCTATATGTGGTAAGGATGTGGATATCCCTAAAAAGAATAAACTCCCACCAAATTTTCCCTTTTGTTCAAAAAGATGCAAACTGGTTGATTTAGGCAGATGGCTTAACGAGGAATACAAATTTTTTGAGCCTGTATCTATAGAGCAGGATATAAAAGATGACGAAGAATGAAATTATAGAATGGCTGAAACAAAAGCTGAATCCCGGTTTATACAAGCACTCTCTTGGCACGATGGATACAGCATTAAAGCTGGCTGAGATTCATGGCTACGATCAATATAAATCTATGCTGGCTGGTTTGCTGCATGATCGAGCCAAAGCGTTGCCGCATAATGAATTGATAGCTTTCGCCCGGGAATATGAAATTCCCCTGGATGACATAAAGCTAACTCAACCCGGTTTGTTACACGCACCAGTTGGTGCGTTGCTTGTTAAACAGGAATTGGGGATTGATGATGAAGAGGTATTGCAGGCTATAAGAATACATAATACTGGCAGTAAAGGTATGTCCACTCTTGACAAGATATTATATCTGGCTGATTCCTCTGAGCCAAATAGGGCTTATCCTGATGTAGAGCGGATCAGGGAGTTATCCGTAAATGGAGATTTGAATAACGCTGTTCTGGAAGCTATTGAAATAAAGGTATGTTATGTTTTAAAAAAGCGTTCCCTTTTACATCCTATGACAGTAGAAGCGCGGAATTATATACTAAAAGAAATTACAAACTAACCAGGAGGTATTATTTATTGGAACCAAAAGGAATAGTGATTGCAGAAAAAGGCGCAGAAGCTGCACTGGAATTAAAGGCAAATAATGTTGTTGTGCTGGATTTGAAAGGTTTATCTTCAGTTGCTGATTTTTTTGTTATATGCAGTGGAAATTCAGACGCCCACGTTGAGGGTATATCAAATTCTGTTGAAGAGAAACTCGACGAAATAGGAGCAAATCTCTGGCATAAAGAAGGTGAACGGGGAAGTTCCTGGATGCTGCTGGATTATGTGGATGTAATATTTCATATATTCACCGAAGAATCCAGAGAGCATTATGGTCTGGAAAGATTATGGGGTGATGCCCCGGTAGAAGAATATAAAGATAATAGTATATAATAAACTTTATTGACCGAAATTACCAGCCAATTTCTACTATTAAAGTATGGGGTAGGTGTATTTATTTAGAAAAATCAGAATTAAACGTATGATTTCTAAACAACAGGAATATAGACAAGTGCAAATAGATATATCTTCGATAATACCTTTTCCAGACATTCTCATAGTAGGTACTATAATATTATTTGCTTTCAGAGGATTAAAACGCGGTGTGCTTAATGCCTTATTTAGCACTCTTCGTATTTATTTTTCATTTATTATTGCCATTCTTTTGTATGAAACAATTGCTCTTCCCATTCATGATAAATTCAAAATACCCCTGGCCCCTTTGCAATCTATAATATTTATATTACTCTTTGGCCTTTTCATGGTTATAATATGGTTTATTATGGCCATGCTCATAAATCGTATCGTTAATCCACCAGAAAACGCTACGGGTCTGGATCGGGCTGGAGGAACAGCAATGGGAGTTATCGAAGGTATACTTATTGTCAGTATAATAATTATGGGTATAGATCTCTATTTTTCTCCTATGGGTGCTAAATCCCCTCTTGAGAAAGGCATTTCATATAATTTTATAGAGCCTATAGCCCCGGCCATAAAAAACTTTACCATAAAACCAACAAGAGAATCAAAAGAACTGATCGGTGATGCGAAGAAATCTGAATTTATAACTTCGGATTTCCTGTAATGCGTTTATACGCTTCCATGTATCTTTCTGTAGTCTTTTTTACCACTTCTTCCGGCAGTTCAGGGCCTGGTGGGGTTTTATCCCAATCTAAACTATCCAGGTAATCCCTGACATACTGCTTATCAAAACTACGCTGGGAACGTCCTGGTTCATAATCATCCATAGGCCAGAACCTTGATGAATCAGGGGTTAAAGCCTCATCAATCAGGATAATTTCACCCTCATAAAACCCAAATTCAAACTTTGTATCAGATAATATTAAACCCTTTGATTCAGCTTCCTGACCAGCGGCTGCCATTATCTCAAGGCTTTTATCCTTGATAGTTTGTGCTACTTCTACCCCCACGGCATCCTCAACTTCTTTCTGGTTCATCGGCATATCATGTCCAGATTCGGCTTTGGTTGTGGGTGTAAATATAGGTTCTGGTAATTTATCCGATTCTTTTAACCCTGTAGGAAGTTCTATATCGCATATCGACCCATCTTTTTTATAGGCTCTCCATGCGCTTCCGGCCAGATAAGCTCTGACCACACATTCAACGTCTATGCGTTCTGCCTTATTTACCAGCATGCTTCTACCTGATAATAGTTCTTTATATTTATGAATTTCCGGGGGGAAATCATCAACATTGGTGGTTATTAGGTGA
>WJIO01000112.1 GCA_014730235.1 Candidatus Poribacteria bacterium | reverse complement strand
TCCTACAAGCTTATAAATACTATGTCTTTTAAAAAGTGCGAAAGTATAGAAAAATGACAAACTTGATGACATCTATTTTTCTGTATTATATTTAATATAAAATAAAGGTTATTAGCTCTTCCGGGTTCAATGTGGTAAAGACAAGAAACTTTTTTATGCTGTCATTCCTGCTTTCGCAGGAATGACAAGCTGAGGGAATTTTCAATTATAACCACACTTAACCCGGAAGAACAGGTTATTTAGAGTTATACAATATCTATGCTATCCATATACATCAAGACAGTATTAAAATTCATACCCGGATTATATCTTGGATGGGGATTAGGTAGTAATGACGCGGCAAATGTTTTCGGGCCTCAGGTTAATTCCGGGATCATAAGGTATTGGAAGGCAGTTACTCTTTCTGCGGTTTTCATAGTTATTGGTGCAATACTGGAAGGACAGAGCGGCCTTGATACCATTGGGGGTATAGCGGATATAAATCTTACAAAGGCTATATTATCAGCTTTTTCAGCCGCTCTGGTTGTAAATGTGATGAGCTATCTCCGGATACCAGTGTCAGCAACTCAGGCAGTTGTGGGAAGTATTATCGGTTTATCTATTTTTAACCAGGGTTCTATTGATTATACCAGGCTTATCAAAATTGTCATATCATGGATAGCTACGCCAATTGGTGGGGCATTAATAGCTTTTGTATGTTATCATATACTGGCTTTCATCTGGCAAAAGCGCGTTAAAAATCTTATGACTTTCAATTATACAGTAAAAATACTATCCATAGTTATAGGTTGCTATGCTGCCTATAGCCTTGGAGCCAATAACCTGGCCAACGTAATGGGTGCTTATGTTGGAGCGGGGTTAATATCACCTTTTCGGGCTACTGTTTTAGGTGGTATAAGTATAACCATAGGTGTATTGACATACAGCCGAAACGTCATGTATACAGTGGGTGAAAAGATAACCCAGCTTTCCCCATTTTCCGCATTGGTTGCCGTTTTATCCGAAGCCTTTACTTTACACATTTTCACTCAGATCGGCGTTCCGGTTTCCAGTTCTCAGGCTGTGGTAGGAGCGGTGATAGGCGTTGGTCTGGTAAAAGGAACAGGTATGGTTAATAAAAAGACGTTGATTAATATATTTGCAGGATGGGTATTTACAGTAATAGGTGCAGCTTTTGTCGCTTTTTTAATGCTATTTTTGCTTAACAGCTTTGCTTTTGGGGAGGATAAGACTATGAGTATTTCGGATATTAAGATATATTCTCAACCGGGGGATGAATCACCTTCAGAGGATTATTCCGTCAAGGTTAATGGAAAACCTGTATTTGTCTATAAAGCCAGGGTTTCTGCCGTACCCCTTAACCAGGTCTGGCCTGGATACCAAAGGCCTCTGGAGCAAACTGAGATGGCTTCTTTTGTATACTGGGATATGTCCGGATCGGCTGATGTGGAGGTTGTATCAAATATTCCGGTAGAAAAGGTTGATATTCGTCCAAAATCCCATAACATAAAACCTCTAGTTGAAGGCAACAGGATAATTTTTCAGATGCCTGAACCCGGCTATGCTACCGTAGAGATAAATGGCATACACCATGCCTTACATATATTCGTCAGTCAAATTGAGGAAAATGTTCCAGAACCAGATGATCCCGACGTTTATCATTTTGCCCCGGGAATACATAACCCGGGTAAAATAGAACTAAAAACCGGTGAGTCAGTTTATATAGCTGGCGGCGCGGTGGTTCACGGTCTTGTAACATCTTCAAATACTTCTGACATCCGTATACTTGGTCGTGGTATACTGGATACCAGCACCTTCAAGCGTGAGGGAAATCCTGGCCCCATAACCCTTCATAAATGTCAGAACGTGAAAATAGAGGGTATTATAATCCGGGATTCAAATGTCTGGGCAATCACTCCCCGGGATTGTGAAAATCTGGACATATCCAACATCAAACTCATAGGATTCTGGCGTTATAATGCCGATGGCATTGATATAGTAAACAGCCGCAACGTTACCATTGATAATTGCTTTATCCGCTCATTTGATGATAGTATAGTGGTAAAAGGTCTGAGGGGAACCGGCGATAAACCAGTTAAAAATATGCTGGTGACTAACTGCGTTATATGGAACGACTGGGGTAGAGCAATGGAAATCGGCGCAGAAACTGTCGCGCCGGAGATAAGCGATATCACCTTTAAAAACTGCGATATAATCCATACCGTACACATAGCAATGGATATACAGCATGGAGACCGGGCGTTAATTAAAAACATAAGGTTTGAGGACATACGGTTTGAAATCGAAGAAAACCCGCTTTTACCCATATATCAATCTTCAAGAGATCAAAAATACAGCATAAATGAAAAAGATAAATACTGCCCTCAGCTTTTTGTATTGATTATCAGGGAAAATAACTACTCCCATGACAAAGAGCGGGGTAATATACAAAACATTCTATTCAAAGAAATATCTGTAACAGGAGAATGTTTTCCCGGCTCGTATTTCGTTGGTTATGATGAAAAACACAAGGTAAAAGGTGTTAAAATAGAGAATCTTACTGTCAATGGCAAACAGATAACAAATATTGACGAAGCGCGGATAAGGATAGGTGATTTTGTGGAGGATGTGAGTTTTTAACCGATGCTGTAGCTTGCAAATTGTTCCCCCATTGATTCAGTCTTGCAGACCCAATTTCCATGGGGATCAATAACCCCGGATGGACATGAGCACCTTGTATCCTCAGGATAGCAGTTATCTACAGTTACGATCCATATATTGCTGGCTTGGGCTCTCATTCTCAGGTTTGATTCATGGTAATTCCAGGCCACGTCAGACCATTCGCTTTTGCTTCTTCCACCGTTGACAGCATGGAATATGACATTTGCACCCATCTTTGATAACTGATGGGTAAGATGAGGGTCCGGCATGGGTGTGCATCCGGGATTTGCCCACAGGTCGTTGCATATTAGACCGCTTATGGTAATCCCTTTGAATTCAAATGTCCTGAGAAGACTAACTGCATAGTGATTGATCTCCCCCTGGGGTGGGTCTGTCATACTGCCGCAGGTCAATGTTTTGCTATGGAAACCAAGATATTCACCTTCGGGTGTATAGAATCGTATTTGGTTGTAGCATTTTCCATCTTCAGGTTCTACAAAGCATGTTCCCAGGGCCAGCCCTAATTTCAAGCTTCTGGCCTTTTGAGTTATATATTCCAGGGATTTATAGACATCCTCTGCGTTAAAATCATGGGTATATCCACTTAAAGAACCTTCAGGAGTAAGTAATATATGGGCTTTTTCCTCTACAGCAAACTGCATACCCCGTTCTATAGCTTTAATATTGGATTCTATTTCTCTGGTTACGGGAATTTGTGCTAATGCAACGCGAAGTTTCATTTAAACCTCCATCAGAATCAATCCTGCGCTTTTTTCTTTAATTCCTGAAGCTTATTCAATGCCTGTAATGGAGTCATATTGGTTATATCCACAGCGATTATTTCGTCTATAATTTCATCAGCCTTTGACCCAAACAAAGACAATTGCACAGGTTCTACATATTCTATATTGGTAGGAACTTTATGGGGTTCGGGAAGATTTTCTCTTTTACCACCTTTTTCTTCCAGCCTTTTCAGTATTTCATTGGCTCTTTCAACCACTTCTACAGGTAACCCAGCCAGTTGGGCCACATGTACTCCGTAGCTTTCGTCTGTACCACCTTCTACGATCTTGCGTAGAAACACAATCTGGTCTTCTTTTTCTCTTACGGCTACATTATAATTTCTTGCCCCTTCGTGTTTTTCCCCCAGTTCCACCAGTTCGTGATAATGAGTGGCAAACAGTGTTCTTGCGCCTATTTTTGTTTTATCCAGGATATGTTCCGCCACAGCCCATGCGATGCTGAGGCCGTCATAAGTACTTGTTCCCCGGCCTATTTCATCCAGGATCAATAGGCTTCTTCTGGATGCGTTATTAAGTATATTAGCCGTTTCGTTCATCTCCACAAGGAATGTACTTCTTCCCATTACCAGATTATCCGATGCACCAACCCTTGTAAAAATCCTGTCTACAATGCCAATAGATGCTTCTGAGGCCGGTACAAAACTTCCCATCTGGGCCATCAGCACTATCAGGGCTACCTGACGAAGATATGTGGATTTTCCCGACATGTTTGGACCCGTGATAATAATCATCTGCTGTTCATCGCAGTCCAGATTTACATCATTTGGCACAAATCCCTCGCCAGTTGTAAACTGTTCAACCACCGGATGCCGACCACCTTTAATGATAATCTCGTCACTTTCGTTTACATTGGGTTTGATGTAGTTGTGTTTGGAAGCCACATTAGCCAAGGCACTCAAAACATCCAGCATAGCCACGATAGAAGCGGCTTTCTGAATCCGCTGGGTACTTTCCGAAACCTTGTTTCTTATCTCACAAAAAAGATCATATTCAATTTCTTCCATGCGTTCCTGTGCATTCAGTATCTTGGATTCGTGCTCCTTAAGTTCAGGAGTTATAAAGCGTTCAGAGTTTACCAGCGTCTGCTTACGAACATAATTTTCCGGCACTGATTCCAGATTTGCCTTTGTGACTTCAATATAGTAACCAAAGGTATCGTTGTAACCTATACGAAGGGAGTTAATACCTGTGCGTTTCCGTTCAGTCTCTTGAAGATTTGCGATCCAGTCTTTACCGGTTGAGCTTAACTTTCTGAGTTCGTCAAGCTCTTCATTGTAACCATCTTTTATAATATGACCTTCAGTAAGAGTTGTAGGGGGATCCTCATGGATAGAGACTTCTATCAAATCAGCCACATCGGATATATCTTCCAGTTCTTCATTGAGAATACATAAAAGCGTTGCCTCGCATGTATCCAGCTTTTCTTTAAGTAAAGGAAGAAGGCGCAGGGAAGTCTTCAGAGCCAGCATATCCCTGGCATTGGCTGTTCCAAGGCTGATACGGGCTATGAGACGCTCCAAATCGTGCATATCTTTAAGGATTTCCCGGAAATCATCCTGAAATATTATCTTGCTGTGGAATTCAGCCACAGCATCCAACCGGGCTTTTATCTGATCTACATCTATAAGTGGTCTTAACAGGCATTGCCGGAGTTTGCGACCACCCATAGGCGTAAGGGATTCATCTAATACTTCCAGCAAAGTTCCCTTGGTAGAAGCGTCCCGAAGGGAACGCAGCAATTCCAGGTTACGCTGTGTGTCAGCATCCAGGATCATATATTGTTCGATAGAATATGTACTCAGGGTTTGTATATGCTTTACTTCCTGCTTCTGGGTGTCGTTCAGGTAATATATAAGCGCACCGGCAGCGCTGATAGCCCCGGGCATGTTTTCACAGCCAAAACCATCCAGAGATATAATGTGGAAGTGCTCCAGAAGTTCACTCCTGGCCGTTTCAGGGGAAAAAGACCATGCAGGCAGGTAATTAACAGCAGGATTGATGGATGCTGAAACAGCATCCATCAATCTGTTTTCCTGGCGAAATTTTTCGCTTATAAGACATTCGGCTGGATGTATACGTTCCATCTCCGCCAGTAATTTATTTTCCGTATCCAACTCCGTAACAGAAAATTCACCGGTGGAAAGGTCAACGTGGGCAAAGCCATACAGGTTGTCTATCTGACTTACAGATGCCAGATAATTATTAGTTTTTTTGTCCAGAATATTTGGTTCAATGACAGTTCCTGGAGTGATTAACCTTATTACTTCCCGTTTTACTAACCCTTTGGCTTTTTTAGGGTCTTCCACCTGTTCGCATATAGCCACTTTATATCCAGCCTTGATAAACTTGGTCAGGTAAGTATCGGCGGCTTTGTAAGGAACACCAGCCAGGGGTATAGGTTCCCCTCTGTTTTTATCACGAGCTGTAAGAGCTATTCCTAAAACCCGGGATGCGATCTTTGCATCTTCATAAAACGTCTCGTAAAAATCGCCCATCCTGAAAAACAGAATGGAATCAGGATAATTGCGTTTTATTCCTTGATACTGCCTCATGAGAGGCGTTAGATTCTTTGACAAAGGTTAAATTCCCCAGTGATCATTTATCGGCTTCTGATAAGCATCTATCTTACCAGAAATGACATCATCGTATTTCACAGCTTCGCCGCATTCCCCTGACTCAAAAATGGATTCACACAGGGCTTTGGCTTTCATACCTACCTCGCCAGTAACTTCTGGCTGTCGGCCATTCTGGATAGCATCAAGAAAATCATAACACTCGATGGTAACGCCGTCGGTAAATCCATAGGGGAACAGGCACTGTTTCATCTCATCATCCAGGCTATTCAGAAATTCATCTTGTAATTCAGTCATGGGACGTTTTGTTCCGTCTTTGAAGATAATTTCCGATGTGCTGTGAGGGCCGTGGAATATATCGGATTTATCAGTTAAGGAACCTTCACTGCCATAGTATGCTATATTGACAAAAGAATGTCCCGGAGCAGCCCATGTGCATGACCATACACCATAAAGACCACTCTTAAATTTTATGTTGGCGATCCATGTATCTTCCTGGTCATTGGGAACAAGTTTGCCGTCTTTCATGGCCTTCCTGTCCTCCCATTGGTCGACTTCCGCATAGACTGTATCCACGTCACCAAACAGAAATCGTAAGGTATCACAGTAATGAGCACCGGAATCCATGACCATTCCACCGCCGCCCAGCATGTGATCTAATCGCCAGTGCCAGTTTCCGGGCTTGGGATCGTTCCATCCGGCCATTTGAGAGAAGAAAAGCCTCATGTCACCCAACATTTTCTGATCGTTTATGATCCAGTGGGCTGTCCTTTGGCTCAGTCCACGCCTTATGTTTTCAGCCGTAGCGGCTATCTTTCCGTTGCGTTCCGCCGCTTCAATAAGGAGCTTACTGGCTTTTATG
>WJIO01000111.1 GCA_014730235.1 Candidatus Poribacteria bacterium | reverse complement strand
GAAGAATATACTCTTCAGATGACCTTCCATATCGGCAGGATCACTCATTCGTGATTTATCCCATTTTGCATAAGCTCCATAACATAATATCATCAAAATTGATAAAACAAAAACTGTGTATATCGTCAGTCTTTTTAACATTGTTTTTTCCTCCGCATTAAGACCTTTACCCGCGCTGTTTCTAAAGAAATTATAACATCCAGTTTCCTTTTATGTCAACGGTAAACTAGGTAAAAACGGGTACCCATTTATTATTTTTATAGGACAATTATTAATTTCGCAAAAATTATACCATACTTTATATTAATTTTTCACATTTAATTAAACCTTATTTTTTTCATACCAAAAAGAATGCGTGTAATATTGAATCTTCTTATAGCCAATTCATAAATTCCTATTGTAACCAGAAAGGTTACTATGCAAAGTAATAAGAACTCAAACAGCAGAGGTGTTTTCAATTTGATAATATAACGGCCTAAAATTATCATTAATGTTTCATGGATAATATAAATAGGGTAGGATGCAACCAAAAAATATTGTAGAAATCTGTTAGTGAAACTTAAATATCTTTTACTGAAACCTAGAAAAGCCAATACCCAGAACCAACTATTCATGCCGCGAAGAGTTAAATACAGCATATATATCGAATTGTAACCCGGCTTAAGCGGCATTATTCCTTTATTATTTCTGTGTAACAGAAGCATTGAAAAAGCAAGGATAAAACTGATTATACCTAATAAAAGTGATAATTTACGTTGTTTCTCTACAGCTTCCAGAAAATTTTCATAATGACAAATTAGAAAACCATATATAAAAAAGAGTATATAAGAAAACAATCGAGGTATAGAAATTTGATCTGTTACAGACCACTGGATTCCTATAATTCCAAATATAATTCCAAGCGGTAGTCCAAAAAGATGAATACCACCTTTTCTCAAAGAAAATTCTGAAAGTTTTGTAAAGAACTTTTCATAATATTTCTTTCTGATTAAAATAAAAATTGGAAGTGATATTATAGAAAATATATAAAGATAATATATAAACCAGAGATGAAACCAGTTTATTTTACCTTTGCTGAATAATGCAGACAGATAGTTACGATATAAAAGGCAGAAAAATCTTTCCTGACCCTTTGGAATTGGCCAAAAATAAATCATTAGAGGAATGAATATCAGCACACTAAGTAAAAGCGGAACCAAAAGTCTTTTTGATCGCTCTATAATATAATTAAAATTAGAACGACGTTTTAGTGAATAAAAAGTACTGCAACCAGAAACCAAAAATAATAGTTGCATATGCCACTGATTCACGAATATTACACCAACGCCCATTATCCTAGCCAGAAGGCTTTCTGTATTGTTGTATGAAAAACCAGGTACAGTTGCCAAAAGCCATGCCGCATGGAAAGGTATAAGATTTAGAATTACAATAACTCTAATCCAATCTAATTCATAATATCTTTTAGGTTTAATTTCCAATAATTTATCTCAAGAAAAGTATAATAATGTTTGCATTATGACACACATGGTGATGTATAAATGATACTATAATTTAAAAACAAACATAGCTCTGCTAAATATTTAGCAGAGCTATGTTTGAAGGATGGTGGAAACAGGATTTATTGACTATCACCTTGATCATGAATATTAGCCAAGCATTCCTCAAGCTTATCTCCTGCATTTCGATAACACCATAATCTGAGGAAGAAACCTAGTCGCCGACAATGAGCAATTCTTACTAAGAAAGCCGTATAACAAGCGACCTCATCATAATCTACTACAACGGGTTCAATGGCAGGAGCAGTCATTGTATTATTATCAAAAGATTTTTTTGAACCAGCTAATTCCCTATGCAACCAAATTCCAAAAAGTATATTTTGCACCGGGGATTTTATAGTGGTTTCCCTATATAAAGGTGCACTCGTTGGTATCATATCACCTTCAGCAGCAATTACAGCCAGCATAGCATTTTTAGAATCATCGGGGTTGGCAAGGGCAGATTCTGTTTGTGTACCAAGTTTATTAGCGGCCGCGTCAAAGTCAACTTCCGCCATATTTACTTTATTTGATATAGCCATAACATCTTCAAAAATTTCACCCATAGAATAAGTCAATTCACCCTTTTTATATAACATCTGGGCTTCTGCCAGTTGGGCGATAGATTCATCAGTCATAGCGTAGGGTTCATATTTACTACCAACATGATATGTACCTATTTCCGCTTTATTCAGTAAATTGCAAATCGCCTTTTGAGCTTCTATCTCTGTATCTGCATAGGCAAGATCATTTACAACTGTTTCAATTTCTGTTTCTCCGGAAATATCTATAATTTCTTCCTTGTCGCAACCCCAAAATGTCAACATAGAGAATGTCAAAAAAGTAACGATAAGGAAGTATATTAAAATTTGCTTCATTTCCCGATCTCCTCTCAAATCCGGGTTTATAATTAATTTTCCATTTCCTTGAGTTGTTTTATAATACGTTCAGGAGTTAACCCATTTAAAAATTTATCAACACAATGGCCTGTATTATATTGAACTCCGTCCTCCCGATAACTTCTATAGCGATATTCCTGATTGAACTCTTTCGCTAATCCCAATGTTAATGATCCGAAATGCAAATTCTTTGCAGGGGGGACGGGTAGACCAAAAGTAAAGCCAACATTTTCCTCTCCAACTGTTTTATATACAAAGAAACCAAGTTGGTACTCGTCGCTCCTTCGGGATATATCCAATCTCCAACCTTTATCACCATACAAAAATTTGCCATAGGCATATCGCAACTTCATATCAATTCGGGAAATCCAGTATTCAATATCCATCAACCAGGTAAAAAGTCCCACATCAGAATAATACCAAATCCCGTCTATATATGCTGCATAACCTGTATAACCGGAATTTATTCCTATAGACCACCTCCCATTATACATATATTTTCTGATCTCTAAATCTAAACCGTAACGACGTTGAGTAAAATATCCTGCTGTTACAGAGGTAAAAACATTAAAAAACCATGAATTAACCTGATTTAGAGTTAATAATCCCGATCTTAAATTATCATCTTCCGGTTCCAGTTCATTTTGGATGGGAATCACTAACTGACTTGTGAGTAACATACCCTTCCAAAAGCTTGCGTTTATTTCTGGCACCAGATTAAACTGCGATTTTACAGGCTCAACAGCAGCGCCATAGACAGCTTTAAATTGTGGAATTAATAAAATATTAAACTTTCGGTGAAAGAAGCTACCAGAATTATCTTCCCTTCCTGTATCAAAAGAGGTATCCGTTTTCTGAAATTCATCACAATTTGCAGAAGGTTTCTTAGTAAGTGCTTTAAATGCTTTCCAGAGGGAATTTATACCCCTGTTCAATTCTGGCTTAGTATCCAACAAGCGTTTATATTCAACTATGGAAAAAGTTATAGAGTATAATGGTAAACCCCGATTATGTGGGATTAATGTAACACTTGTTTCATCTCGCATTCTGGACGAGATAATCTCCATTATCTCCTTTATAGCCCTTATCGGATAGCGATAAATCCTGTTTTCGTATTCAATAATGATACCTTTACTATCAGTTAAAACTCTTATATCTTCAAAACCTTTTATCATTAGCTGATTCTCAATATCAGAAATTAAGCCATCATCAAATGATAAATTTCCAAAAATCAGCAAGGTAATAAAACAAAAAGGTATCATCAGTAACTGCGTATTGTTTATAAATTCAAATGATGATATAATTCATGAACAAAACATATCATGTTATAAATAACACATCAAGGATTTTTAAATTATTTACCAGTTTATTTTCACTACACAACAAAAGTCTTTACTATATTATTATACCAGACTTTCTCCGTTAAATCAAATAAGAAAAGCAGTTATTAAGGCTTTGAATTTTGATTAATATTTTTCACAAACAACTTCAAGGAGTATTTTAATGCCAGTTAAAAAGACTTCCAGAGAACGCGTTTCCCTGGCTCTTCAACATCAAGAAGCAGACAGAGTGGCAATACAGGACAGCCCCTGGGGCACAACCATTGCACGTTGGCGTAAAGAGGGGTTACCAAAAAATGTTTCACCTGCGGATTATTTTGGCTATGAATTTATACGTCTGGGTGCGGATTTGTCTTTTCGTTTCAAACCGGAAGTATTGGAAGAAACCAATGAATATAGAATACATAGAGATGCAAACGGAAGGACATTGAAAAACTGGAAAGAAAAAACCTCAACACCAAAACTTATTGATTATGCAGTTAAAACAAGAGAGGACTGGGAAAAACACAAACATCGACTGACACCTGATCCTGATCGTATTAATTGGGAGAGAATGGAGCAGGCATATAAAAACGCTCAAAAGCATGATAAATTTTTCTGCTATTCGGGTGGTGCTGGTTATCAGGCGTCTACAGGCAAGATACAACTGGAAAATATGCTCATGGCTATGGTGGCCGATCCCGAATGGATCAGTGATGTAATAGAAACCGGCGTTGATATGACTTTAGGGCTATTTAAGTTACTCATTGAGAAAGGCTACAAGTTTGACGGATATTGGTGCAGCGATGATCTTGGCTATCGTAACGGCCTTATGTTTGCACCCCAGGAATTTCGTGAACTGGTCATGCCGGCCCATAAGCGATTGGTGGATTTTTGTCATGAAAATGACATTTTCGCCATATTACATTCCTGCGGAAATTTCAATGAAGTAGTTCCTGACCTCATTGAGACTGGTTGGGATTGTCTACAACCATTAGAAGTCAAGGCAGGGATGGATGTCATTCAATTAAAGCAGGACTATGGTGATAAAATTGCTCTAATGGGTGGGATTGATGTTCGGGTAATGGCTGAAGGAACAGACGAGGAACTTGAGGAAGAAATTAGTAAAAAAGTAACCATCGCAAAGAAAAACGGTGGTTATCTATATCATTCCGATCATTCTGTACCTGACAATGTGAGTTTTAAGAGTTATCAGCGAGTAATAGATTTAGTTCATATATATGGTAGTTATTCATAGAAGAATAACATGTATTATTTTTGTTTATTCCAGTTTTAGAGTAGTAAGTTTTCTTATTTAATCACTGGTATTTACCATGCTAAAACCGGAATAAACAAAAATACCAGATTGCATTTTTGCAATCTGGTACTGGTAAAATACATATTTAGAAAGGATCGGGTTTAAGCCAGTCAGGCATTTCCTTAACTTCTTTATAAGATTTAATCTCAAGTATAGGAACCTGGGCATTGAAAGATGTTATAGTACCTACTACAGTATAAAGCTTATCTTCTTCCCTCAGCATCTGAGCCAGATTTGGATTATAAGAAAGGGCAAAATCAAAAGGTTTGGCATATAACTTATATCGCTTAACCCTTTCAGGTGTAGCCGATTCCTCACCATACTCAAACTCAACTTCCTGAAGTTCACCTGTAGCAACTACATCCATCTTTATTATTTCATATTCCCTCATGTTATTTACATTCTGCCATAAGTCAAATAACTCAAAGTTTTCTATATCCTTTGGTATTACCTCAATAAGTCCCATTTGCGGGTTCATGTTTACGATTTCAACGCCTTCTTCTTCCATAATTCTATCTTCAAGGGATTCTTCCGAAGCGGCAGAGATAAAACCATCTACATAAACTCTGACAGATTCAAGCTGATTAGGATTTTCAGTTTCCTCTATTTCTTCACCCACGAGCATAACGCTTAATTTATCCAGAGGATCCGAATATTCTGCCCAGCTTGGTATCTCTCCCAGTGGCTTTTCAAAATCTGCAAGCAACATGATTGGAACTCCGTTAGAAAAAGCAGATATAGTTCCCCTTACAGTCGCTCTGTCATATCCTGATTTTATTAATTCATCCAGGGTTTGGTTATTCGTAAGAGCGAGGAAATAGGTATCTTTGATCTGCAATTTATATCTGTCTTCACTGTGGGTATACTCCTGTACCTCATTGTAATATTTGGCAGAATACTTAATGATTTCACCTACAGCAAGAATTTCCATTCTGAGAACGGTGAAATCTCCCAGATTATCTATGTTATCCCATAAGTTTTCCAGATCAATCTGTCTGCCATAAACCTGAGGAACAACGGTTATTATATTTTTATCATCATCAACTTCGACCCTGTATACCCCTTCCTCTACTTTGGCGGCGTTCTCAAGGTCTCTGACACAGGTATTACAAATATAACCGTCCACATATACTCTTATAGAACCTATATGATTCGGAAAAACTACCGCGTCTTCCCATTTTTTAATTTCTTCATCTACAGGTTTATGAAATTCAGTTAGTTGTAATACGGGAACTTTTTTTCCCTGAAACGAAGTTACCGTACCCTTTGCACTAACCACCTTTTGACCGGAATTTATAAGCTCAGTAAGTTTATCATTTCTGGAAAGAATAAATTCCGTATCTCCCGCCTTAAGTTTATACCTATCTCCACTATAAGCATATATTCCACCAATATAATATTCTGCTGGATATTTTACAAATCTTCCCACCAGACTAATTTCCATTCTGAGAACGGAATATTGTTCAGTATCGTTTATTCTCTGGCGCATGGCGAATAGATCCAGATAGCGTCCATCCATATGAGGAATAACCCTCAACATCCCTTTTTCCAGATCACCAATAACCTCTACGATACTATCTTCCTGCATTAAAGTATCTTCCAAAATACGCACACAGGTAGCACATATAAAACCATCCACATAGATGTCTATTGAAGATACATAATGAAATATCTCCTGGGCATTTCCTGCTGATGCAAATGCCAAAATAAATACCATTATAATTATTGACGTCAATCGTAATTTCAAAATACTTCACTCCTTTATTTGGGTTCAGTTATTCATGAAAGACCTATATCTTCCACTTTTTAAAATCTAGATTCTTACAAACGAATCTCTCCTTTCATATTAAACAAAATTCATTATCCTCCAGTTATTCTGCCTGGCATATCTTGTTAATCGGTTATCCGGATTTACAGCAATTGCATGACCAACTGTATTCAGAAATGGAACATCAGAAAATGAATTACCGTACCCATATGATTCCTCCAGATTTATTTCGTATTCCTGGGCTATCTTTTTAGCAATTAATGCTTTGGATTCACCAAAAGGATGGACTCCATTCAATCTTCCAGTAAAGGTATTATTCTGAGTTTCAACTGATGTACCTATCATCAAATCCATTTTCAAATAATCCATAAAATGTTTCAACAAAAGATTAAGAGTTCCCGACAAAAGTATAAGATAATGACCTTTACTCCTGTGATATTCAATTTCTTTCACAGCTTCGTCTGATATATGATCTGATAGCTTTTCAGTAAAACACCTGGACGCAAGTTCATATAACCTTTTATAAGACTTATTGCGAAGATACATTTTGTTAGATTTTATCGCCGCAGTAAAATTATCTCTATAGGCTTTTTTAACACAATAACCTAACCAGATGGTAAAATCTTTTAAGCTAATGTCACCTCTTAGGAAAAGATAAAAAAAGAACGTCCTTTCTGATGATATATTCAGTATTGTTCCATCTAGGTCAAATATCGCTGCTTTTCTCATTTAATCCCTCCAGAAGATATTTTCGACCATCCCATATCACAGGAAATCCTCTTATAACACACATCACAACTACCACATAAACCAAAATCTGACCTATCAAAGTTAATAAATTCATAGGTGGACTTATTCCAAACTCTGTAATAGCGCTTTTAATCACCAGCAAACCGGCTAAATAACAGAAGGCAGCGACTTTCAAGCCTGCATATATACCTCGACTGGCGTGAGAACTAACAAGAACTTTAGCCCATCCCGATTCCATCATAGTTTTTTCTCCAAAAGGTGTCTTACCTTTGGAGAAAGCCATTGTCCTGAGTAAGTCTGTCAAAAACCCCCGGGACACAACAATGATTGGAACCCAGACAGATATTAAACCTATAGCTGCAAAATACATCCAGAAGATATTTTCGACAATCCGATCTCCCGCTATATCAAATAATGCACCAAATTTAGATGTTTCCTCATATTTCCGTGCTATTAAACCATCAAACCAGTCCATCATAATGATTACAATTATGGTAACAAACATAGCAATGTTCAAATAGAAATTTCTGTTCAGTAAACCAACAACAAAAAAAGTCATTATGATTCTGATTAAAGTTATTAAATTAGCAATCATGCAAACTTCTTACCTCATCTTTTATTTTCATTTTAAGTTAGGTTTTATTGCCATCGGAAAATAGCCGCAACTGGCGGTCTTCCGGGTATATGCTCCATTTTAACAGCATACACAGTTCCCCCGTTTAGAAGTGTCTGAACTGCTGCATAATCAAGGAGATCGTAATCTCCTGTTTGAGATTGTTGATGTATCTCCAAAGAATTTTTATCCGGGTCATATACTCCCCATCTTTGTAAATCAATAGCCACAAATAAGGTATCGATTTTTCCGTAATACGCTGCAGGAACAATGTCCCTCAAGTCATTTGTAATCTTTTCTGTAGCTTTATATTCTTTGTATTGCTGAATCGCTTCTTCTTGTTTCTGGTTAAAATGCTTTTGCACTATTTTCCAGGCTTTATTATGAATCTCCTGTTCATCCAATTCTTCTGGATTTCCCTCAATCGCTTTATTCAGCAGATTGTTATAGCTGTTTACTTCTTTATAAATAGGAAAAAGATAATCAACACCAGCAAATATTAACGGAGCCTTCTCCTCTTTCAACATTTTATGTATGCTATCATCTACTAAACGGAAGTATTCAAGAATTCTATCCTTTGAATTGTCTTTTCCAGCACCTTGACCATGAAACATTGCCGCCCGTTGAGCTGAACCCTTTGATGTTCCAGTATGAAGTTGTATTTGTTTTTCGGGAACATCATACTTTAGCACCTCTTTTATGCTATTAGGCAGGTCTTCAGGGCTTATTTGAGCTATTTTATGGCGTGTACCACGAAAAAATCTTACTTCATTCTGGCTTATTGCTAAAATGTAAAAATTTCCATTATTACTGAATAATGGAATTAAAGGTTTAATATGAAAGTTATTTCCTACAAAGACCAGTTCCTGAAAATCAAGAGGGAGTCTATAAAAATCAAACCTATCTCTGGATAAAAAAATTGCTAAACCATCACTGGGATGTCTCCAGAGTTCTTCATTCTCCAATAGTTCCTTAGCTCGCGCCAGAAACCCCTGGACTTCGGGTCTCCTTACTCCTTGATCAGCAATTTGCTCTTCTGCTTTACTAATAACATTTTTAAGTCTGGCAGTATTTGTTTGAGTTTCCGGCCATGTACGGCTAGTTGGTAAATACATGGAAACACATATTTCTCCATGTTCATTTATCAAAGATCTGAGCTGATTTTTAGAGATTATATCCATTATTATCAACCTTCCTTATTTGTTATTTCTAATTATTTGCTCAGATCCAGTATCTCGGGCGTCCATAAAAGTCATACAAACGTTCTTCATACTCGCGATTTACTGGTTGTTTTGGATCAAATTCAGGACTATTCCTTATTTTTTCCTGTGGTAAATCTACATACACCCTCGAATCTGACCAGCTTATCCTATCTACCCATTCCGGTGAAATTAAAACTTTCTTGCCCGGTAGCCATTTTCGTGTATCAACCACCATATATCTCACAAACCAATCTTTGTCTTCTATCACAAAATCCTGAACTTTACCAATTTCACCATCAACAGCATCAATATTATAATCAACTATTTCCTTCATACTTCGCAGATGAAGATCTTGTTTACCTTCATAGATCTTTGCTTTCTTTTTTTCAGATATATTCACCATTTTTCCTACATTAGCAAGGGCTTCATAATCCCAGTAGAAGGGCCAGCTATAATACTCATGCAGTTCAACTTCTTGTTGCCGGGAAATAGGCTTATCTGTGTCAACATCAGGACTTTCCTTTACCTGAACTTTAGTCAATGAAACAGGAAGCTCCCTATCAACCCAGTTTGGTTCTCCTAATGCTATTGGTGATATAAGAACCTTCTTTCCTGAAAGCCATTTACTAGTATCAACAACTAAATACCGGATTTTCCAGAATTGATCATCAAAGTAGAAATCATTAACTTCCCCAATTTTTCCATCAGTAGTTCTTATATTATAATCATAAATTTCTTTTACAACTCGAAGCATTATTAAATAATCTCCCTTCTTTACCCAATATCTTTACGTTGCTCTAATGTTTCTGTCCAATATTTCCGGCGACCATAGTAATCATATAATCGGTTTTCATAATCTCGATTTATCGGTGATGAAGGATCAAATTCAGGGCTGTTTTTTATGGCTTCTTTCGGCAGATCCACATAAACTTTTCTGTTTGTCCATTCGACATTTTTGATCCACTGAGGAGCTACAAGAACTTTCTTACCCGGAAGCCAGTTTCTGGTATCTACCACAATATATCTTATTGTCCAGTCTTCATCATCCACGACATAATCATCAACATGACCTATTTCCCCGTCATTAGCCTGAATCTTGTAGTCTTCAACTTCTTTTGTACTGCGAAGATGAGAATCACCTTCTTCTTTTTTTTCCTCTTGTGGTTCTTTTTCCGCCTGTTTAGCCGCCATTTCAGGATGTACCGTTGTTCTGGCGGCAGTTATGGAGGGATAACTCATATATTCCCAATATATTGGCCACCTGTAATATTCCAGCGTTTCTCTTTCATGCTGACGAGAAACGGTTTTTTCTGTATCAACCCCGGGACTATTCTCTACTTTTTCTTTTTTAAGATTAACAGGAAGTATTTCTTCTTCCCATTTTGGCTTATCAAGAGCTATAGGTGAAATAAGCACCTTACGGCCCGAAAGCCATCCACCTGTATCAGCTATCATATAACGAATTACCCACATCCGATCGTCAAAGTAAAAGTCATGTACGTTGCCAATTTCACCATCAATAGCTCGTATGGTATATCCTTGTATTTCCTTTATGTTTCTTAGCATTTATGCCCTCTCCTTTTGTTATTGGATAGATTTTTAATTATAATTTCGCTACTTGTTTGATTGTGGAGCCATTACCATAGACATAAATCGCCCTTTCATTCGAGGAGGAGAAATTACATCTCCAATATCAGAAAGATCTTTGACAAGCCTTTGCATTATCTCCCTGCCTAATTCAGGGTGTGTTACCTCTCGACCTTTGAAGGGTATAGTAAATATGGTTTTTGAACCTGATTGCAGAAATTCTTCTGCGTGGTCTTTTTTAAAATTATAATCATGTTCACCAATAGATGGGCTTAACTTAATCTCTTTTGTCTTCTCCAGTTTATTACTTTGTTTTATAGCTTTTTCTCGTTTACTTTGTTTATATTTATATTTGCCATAGTCCATTATTCTGATAACCGGTGGTTCTGCATCAGGTGCTACTTCAACCAAATCCAGATCTTCTTCCCAGGCAAGTTTAAAGGCCTCTTCAGGGGATACTATACCCACCTGATTACCGCCATTATCAATCAAACGAATTCTATTTAAATTTAGTATCCGATTTTTCTCTTTGGTTTTTGTTTTATGAGCATTTCCTGCCATATTTTCTCCTTAATCTCTATAAACCGTGGTGTCAAAACATCATGGTTTAAGCAAGTTTAATATTGTAATCGTTAAAAAATGAATACAATTTAGTTGTCATTCCTGCGAACGCAGGAATGACATATTTTGTAATTTACCATCGTGGTAAGGGTATTATTCTAAACACATTTTTCATTTTTTAACGATTACAATATTTAATAAATGTTTTAAAGGCTTTAGATTCTTTGCTCTCTCTTTTCCAGACCGGTATAAGATACTAATAAATCTGCCTGAATTGATGCGTATTGGGCACGCTAAAGCGTGCCCAATATTTCTTAATTTCTTATTCTACCTCTACTTTTACAGAATTATCCCATACACCATGAATATTACAATATTCCAGAGCGTAGATGGTGGATGTTTTCTCAAGCATAGCCGTAAAAGTTACTTTAGGATCAGCAAAGGTTGGACCCATGTCAAGCGTAGCGACATGAACCACAGGTCTAGAACCCTCCTGCTTTGCGTAAACCTGAATCCATTTAATATGATGTTCTATAGTGTTGGGATGAGCTACTTCTTTACCAACGACTACCTCTAATTCAAAAGATTCTCCGGCTTTTACTTTGTCTGGGGCCTGGATATGAGGTACATGTTTTTCTTTTCCTTCTTCTTCAGGAGGAATAATTACATCGCCAAATCTTGCCATTTTTCAATCTCCTTTATCTTGTTTATGTATAGGGTAATTATGAATTGTAAAAAGCATCTTAATACCTGATTCAATAGCAATAAGACAGGATATGATACCAACTTTATGTAATTATTTTAGCGCAACAAACATGCCAGAGTATTGTAGATGAAAAAATACACCTGGTTCTATAAATGTGATGAATAATGATTGGATTCAGGGTGTTGGGAAGCATCTATAAGAGATGAAAATTGCTGGAATAAATGAGTGCAGGGCAACTGCTGTTGGCTTAAACACAACACAGTTGTGTTTAAGCCAACAGCAGTTGATTTTTGTAATTCTTTTTCAGATTTAAAACGCCGGATTACGTCTACAAGACACAATACAAGATCTTCTGCTTATTCGGAGGAGTTTTTTATCAGGTTAATATCGCCTGGTTATTTTACAAATATTTCCGATTTCAGATTCGTTGATTAATCTTCTGATTCCTGACTTTTTTTACTTGCCACAGTCACATCATCACTACTACGAAGCGAATAAGCTCCTTCAATATGAAGTCCATGTCTTCTTAATAACCATAATTCGGGTATTATCTCTGCGACTATATCACCATTATTAAAGACCCGAACAATTGAGGACTCAGAAACTACAACGGTTGTAGAGTTAGTTTCTTTTGTGATATATGCTGCTGCCATATGTCGACTACCAAGACCTAAGGGAATATTAACACCCTCAGAAGAGGCATTTATATACCTGCAAGCTGATAATACAATACCCTCTCTTGAAACTATAAAAGCTCCATCTAACTGGGATAATTCTTTAACCGTTTCACGCAAGTTTGAATCAAGGATATTTCTCTTTGATTCCGGATGATTCCACAACGGATCGAGTATAAGGCATCTGGAACGTTTTAATGTTTCCTCTGAATCAGATATTACAAACATAGTTCCGATTTTCCTGCCTTCTCTACCCTCCCGAGCCAGTTCAACAGCCAACAATATTATGGATTCCAAGGTTTGACGATCTATCATTCTATCATCAGACTGAATATCCCGCAGGAGTTCCGATTCATTTTGTAGGAAGTTTACTTTATTTTCCATATGTATCGCTTTTTAAGAAAGTTTTAATTCACTTATGATCGTTCACTTCTGAAAAAATATTCAAAATATTCAGGTATCTTAAAAAACATTAATTCTTTTTTGATTTTATCAGATTACTATATGTAAATGCAATAGCAATATCGTTAAGCACAATGCTTTTTAGAGTTAATTTGGAGATAGGATGGGTTATACAAAACATAATTACTTGGATTTAATAGTTAACAAATGATACTCATTTGTTAACTATTACTTTTCTGTGTTATATAACCATTATTTAACGCATAATCCTCAAGCTTTTCCCTGAGTAACTTTCGCCCTCTGTATAACCTTGACATAACAGTTCCTATGGGACAATTCATTATGTCAGCTATTTCTTTATATCTGAACCCCTTGACATCAGCTAGTAAAACTACATTTTTATAATGTTCATTTAGTGAATTTATAGCACCAGTTACTTTATCATCGAATTTGTCTTTTAATATTCGATCTTCAGGATTTTCTCCTCCCGCCGGTTCTAACCCTTTTGCTTTTATATCTTGCATAAAAACCAGAACAGGTTGCATCTTATCTTTTCTTATGAAGTTTATAAATGTATTCCTTAATATAGTAAATAACCAGGCTTTGCAGTTAGTACCATCTTCAAAAGTATCAAAGAATTTATATGCTTTAAGATATGTCTCTTGAACCAGGTCTTTTGCATCACTTTCATTTTTAACTTTGCTTAACGCATATTGATACAACGAATCTTTATGTATAAGAGCTTGATTTTCAAAACTATTATTTGGGTTATCCCTATCCTCAGCCCTCATTTCTACCCCTCCAAATTTCTGATTTTTAGGCACTATAGTTCGTGCCCAATCTTTCTTAAAACTACATGAATTCTGAATTAAGTTATAAAATATTTAAAACTACAAAATTATAGTATTGATAGAGTCCACATATTAAAACAGGGCACGCGTCAGCATGCCCTTAAAATTTCTGGCATTTTTTATTTAATAAAGCGTAATATTAAAACTAAGCCGTAATATAGCTATAAACTATCGCAAAAACCAAACCAAGGATAAACACCCAGAGAAAGATGTTCAAAATACTTTGAACAGCAACTTCAATCTTTGCCTCTTCTATTGCTTCTTCAGGACTTTTTACCGGTTGAACAGGCCCGGATGCAGCCAATAGCATAGCAAACAAAAAACCAATTATTAAAAATGGTAACCAGGCCACTCCCCAGTATACCGGACCGAAGGGAGCTATCCATAGACCACCTGCCCATGTTACAAGAAACACAAGGACAAAGAATATAAATATATTTCCCCATGGACCTCTCCTCCGAAATCCCACGGCAAAAACCAAAGTAAACAAAAAACCCAGGATAATGGCAAATAGCAAGTGAGTAAAAAACATCTAATCTATCACCTCCTGTTGTTTTATTAATATCTAAATTCAGATAAACCTTGCCATGGCATTGGTAAAGGCAGCTTTCATTTCAGCAAGTGAATTGTCTATACCTTCTTTTATGTCCATCCATGCTTCATCACCTGAGTTTTTTAACTTTTTCAATGATTCTTCCAGCTCTTCGCGTTTTTCTCTTATTTTTCGTATTTGTTTTTTAGTTTCCATCAAAACATCAGAACTGGCTTTTGCTGTGTCTGCTTCCAGCTTATGAATTTTTACATCCATTTGTTTAAGCTCAGCTTCGATTTTTTTCTGGTATTCTATTCGTTTTAGATTTGATATTTTTTCATCAGTCTTATCTTCTATATGCTTTTTATTTGACATATATACTCTCCTACCTTTCTTGTAACTCATAGCCAACATCTTTAAGCCCTGGACCATATTCAATATATAGATCTTCCACAACTTTTCTTGCTCCACCATCTTTTGCGTTTTTTATAGCGCTCTTAAATTCAAAAACGTTTGAAACGCTTCCAGAAAGGGTAGCTATACCATTTTCTACAGAAACATCTATATCATCACTATCTACAAATGGACTCCAGAACAATTGACTTTCTACATCTTCCTTTATTTCCCAATCGCTTTTTGAAAAAATGCTATAATCATAACTAACGCTCAGATTATTGCTTATATCTGCTACACCAAGCACACCTGAAGTAACTTCCTCAGCTCTGTCTTTCTCAAAATATGAGTCAACCGAACCTTTTAAGTATGCCTTTTCGTTTTTTACAGACACGTTAATATTATGACGACTTACATAAGGATCTCGTTTAAGGGCACTTAGTATACTATCTCTTATACCACTATCCGTAAGATCTCGCTTTGTTCGGACACGTATATGGTTTTTGACTCTCCACACACCTTCTACGTCTTCAGCAACATCCTCAGCAACTCTCTTGGCTTTCAGGTTGTTGACAACTCCCCTCAGGGTAACAACATTTTCACTGAGTTCTACATCAATAGGCATTAGATATGTTCTAGGGTTGTTATACAAGGCAAGTTCCACTGCATTTTTTGTATCACTTTCCTGCATTTTTTCATATTTATCTTTTAACCAGGCTTCATCCTGCATCCACCAGTTAATTTCTAATCCATCAGTATCAACCGATTTAACACCAGAAACCCAGGCATTATCTTCTACAGCATTTTTTTCATACATACTACCAATAGTCCCTTTGAGTTCAACATGACCATCTGAAACCTGAACATTTATAGGTTCTTCAATTAAAACATCGTAATTTATCTGCTGTTCAATATCAGATTTAATTTCCTCATCAGCTCTATCAGTTTTATAATCAACTGTTATGTTATTCTCAATATCCCTTACACCTTTAACACCTTTGGCAACAGTAGCACTTAGAGTCTTTTCGGCATAAGATTCTACAACACCGGATAAAATTACTGTTCCATCTTCAACTTCCACATTTAATTCAAATGAGTCAGTGGCTGGATCAAACATCAAAGCATTAATAACATCATTACGGATTTCATTGTCTGCTCTACCTGTATCCATAACTTCCATTTCGTCGATTACAAAAGTAACCCCTTTAACGGAACTCGCTATATCTACAGAGCGATCTTTAGATAAAATATTATCCACAGAACCCGATAAAGTTACTACCCCATCTTCCGTTTCCACATCTATAAGATGGGATGAGACTCCTTCATCAATCCAGAGTTTTGCCTCAACTGCACCTGTAATCTGTTTATCCTCCAAATCATTTTCTACTGATAAAAGACTACCAGGGACGGCTAATTTAATTATAATGATTATTGATATCATCAAAAAAGACTTTGTCATATAAGTTCTCATAGAAAACTCCTTTCAATTTACTTTATTATAATAGAGGATAAACCAGTATTTCTTAATTTACACCGTCTTTATACACGGCGTCGGCGTACTAAACCAAGAACCAGGGTCACAATAAAAACAACGAGAAAAATGAAAAACAAAATTCTAGCAATACCCGCCGCTGCCAGAGCAATCCCTGTAAAACCAAAAACCGCAGCGATAATAGCAATTATAAAAAAAGTTAAAGCCCATCCTAACATATATACCAACACCACCTTTTATTTACTAATTTGTTCATAACATCCATTTAACAGTTGATATTTTGCTTGGATATGCTAATACAGCTTTCTTGAGGTCATTAGAATTCAATCCGGCTCTCATAGCTATAGCAAAAATATTTATAACTTCGTAAGCATCAGGCCCAAGTATATGAGCACCAACTATATCTTCAGTTTTATTATCAACAAGCACTTTGTATGCAGAATATTCAGCACCTAACTGTTGATAAAGCTTTTTGTCGCTTGTATTCTCATAATTAACTGTGACATCCAGACCTTTCTCCTCTGCTTGCTTCTCTGTTAATCCAACAGAAACCAAAGCTGGCACTGTGAATAAAGATGTTGAAACGCCTGTGTAGTCCACTGTTTTGCTGTTATTTTCAAGGATATTACTGGCTACAATAGCGCCTTCGAGAGTTGCTACAGGCGTTAGAGGAAGCCCATCTGTGGCCGATACATCCCCGGCAGAATAGACCGCCGGATTTGAAACGCTTTGAAGATATTCATTGACGTGAATGCCATCAGGGCCAAACTCTATATTGGCTTTGGATAAATCAAGACCATCAACGTTTGGTATTCTACCTGCGCCATGAACCAATATGTCTGCTTCAAAAATATTTCTACCTTTATTACATTCCGCCAGAAATTTCTCATTTACCTTTCTGACGCAATCTACGCATTTACCTTTTTCTACTTCTATTCCAGAAGCTTCAGAGGACTTAATAAGTAATCTAACCAAATCCTGATCGAAATTTTCAAGCATCCGCTCATTCTTTTCAATAATGGTTACATCTGCCCCCGCTCTTGCCGCAACATGCGCAAACTCAAAGGATACATATCCCCCACCGATGAATACTATATCTTCCGGTAGTTTATCAAGTTCCATAAACTGATCACTTGTTAATACCATCTCCTCCCCTTGAATATTCAGCTCTTTTGTGCGAGCACCTGTAGCAATTACAATCCATCTGGCGGAGATTATTTCTTCTCCAACCTGAAAAGTATTTTCATCCACAAATTTTGGTTTTCCCTCAAATAAATGAATTTTATTTCTGGTTAACTTATCCCTTGTATCACCCGGTATAGGTTTAGTAAAAACACGCTTGAATTCTATAAGCTTTTGCCAATCAATATATCCTTTGCCTTCAATACCTTTTCCCTGCATGCGGTTAAACCAGTCTAGGATTTCTGCTGTATTAACTAACGGTTTCTTTGCATCACATCCAGTCTGTGAACATGTACCACCAGGAGAACCAGATTCAATAACGGCTACAGATAATCCCGCTTCTTTACATTTATAAGTTACATTGTTACCAGCAGGGCCGGTTCCCAATACAACTAAATCGAATTTATGCTTTGTCATATAATTTAATCTATCCCTGGAGTTTTTTTGAAGTAATAGACATAACCAAATTAACCACTGTATATCAAGCGCAACAAATATGCCAATCCATTTGGTGCTGTATAGACTATAATTAATGTATTTGAAAAGCCAGGATGGCGGTTAATTGTCGGTTATCAATCGACACTGTTGTTCGCTAACCAACAAAAGCTTTTTCGGAGATTAGTTACCGGAGGGGGTTTTATGCTAAGGCATTTTCTTCACCAGAATCGCTGGTAAAGATACAGGCGGAATCAGTTATACTAGCTATATGTCTTATATGTTCAAAATCTACCTCATCACCTAATGGAAAAACACTTATATCGGCTTGCGGCGCATTTTCCAGACAGGTTTCAAGATCACAGTGGCGTATATATGTATTTGCATCAGGTATTCGGGCAAGATCGATTATGTTTTCCATAAAATCACCAGCTTGAACCAGCATTTGTTCATCTTCTACATTGGTTATGAGGTTAAGAGTACCTCGCCAATTTCTCCTTAATTGATAACCCAGTAAAACAGCCAGATCAAAGTTACCAAGCTCTATACTTAAATTCCATTCTGGGCTTTGGTCTGGAACCCAGACGTTGATCTGTTCTCTTCTTCCCAGACCTGCCTCTGGATGATCGACAAAAAGCATAACTCCCATGTGGCTTTGGTTTGTACTTTCTATAATGCTTTTTAAGTCCTGTTCCCGTTTTTGATTCTCTTCCCAAGGTAAAGATAATAACACAATATTTGGACGAAAGAAGACACCACTTAAGACCTGCATACCAGTCAATAAGCCCGATTTAAAGTCTTCTGCCTCAACCAGCGTCCATGCTGTGAAGATACCTTCCTCCCGAAAGGCCCGGGTTAAACTGGGTAAACGCTCAGATAATTTCTCGTCTTTGCCATTGTATACTAATCCTACAAGTTTTACATAACCCTTTGGATATGTTATACTGTGAATAAACCGGAAATATCCCCTTAGTTCGCTGGGATCTTCCACGGGCACAAGCAGATTAGGTTTCCATGCCCTTTCCTGAGACGATGCAAGCTCACTTACCTTTTTGGCAGCCCATTCAGCTAGAGAGGCAAAAAGCCCACTTCTGACATCCTCAAAAGGTGCTTGCATATGACGTCGGACAAGTATACCATAGAATATAACTACAATTGCTATGGCAACAAGGCTGAATACAGGATTTACAATAAACATGGCAAAGATACATCCCAGAGCACCCAGAAATGAGACATATCTTGGCACTTTAAACAAAGGTCTGAAGCTTATTAAACCCAGACTTTGTTCTATAAATACAACCACATTTATCATGGCGTATGCAATAAGAAAGAACATGGTAATAAGTGGCGCTATGGCATTAAGATTACGTAGCAAAAGTGCTATAAACACAATTCCGCCAGTTATCCATGAAGCATTACGGGGTTGTCCAGACTCGCTGGATTTCGCAAACCAGTCGCCACCGGGTAGTATGTCGCGTTCACCCAAAGCACGTAGTATTCGTGGCGCGCCCACCATAGAGGAAAGCCCGGAGGAAAAAGTCGCTCCAAGTAATCCCGCAAGAACCACAGGGGACCATAACGCCCGATCAATCATAATCGTGTAATTTTCGGTAAGTTCAGAAGGAGTGGCCACCCTTGCTAGCCAATAGGCCAGGACCATGTATATAATCAAACTTAAACCAATGGCCGATAAAGTACCTACAGGTATACTTCTTCTGGGTTCCTCCAATTCACCTGACATATTTGCACCGGCCATTATACCTGTTGCGGCTGGAAAGAAAACGGCAAAAACAGTCCAGAAGTTTCCCCCTTGGAAACCCGTCTCCGGAGCACCCCGGAAATTCCCCCACCAAGTAACGGACTCCTGAAGCCCACCGGTGAATACCGTTCCCAACACCGACACAAGGGACGCACCGATAATGGCCATGATAAAATACTGCACCCGAAATGCCAGATTAGCACCTACAAAAGATATGATAAATAAAACAGCAAAAGCGATCATATCAACTGCTATAGGGGGATGATCTGGAAATATATACAACCATCCGGCCCGAAAGCCAAATATATACATGGCCGCCGCAAGAGCCTGAGAAAGATATAAGGGAACACCTATACTACCTCCCATCTCCAGACCTAGAGATTGGGATATAATTGAGAAAGCCCCTCCTGCACCTATGCGGATGTTAGTTGTTATAGATGACATAGAAAGACCGGTAAGTATTGTAATGGTAAAGGCAAAAAGAATTATCAACCATCCGCCTAACAGACCGGCGTTGCCTACAACCCAACCTTCACGCAGGAACATTATCACACCGAGGATCGTCAGCAAAGTAGGCGTAAAAACCCCGGAAAAAGTTCCAAACTTTTTACGACCAGATTTTGTTTGCTCTTCGACCTGTTCCTGTAATGTAGCCTTGTCTTCTTTCATTGTCCAAATGTCCTTTTATTATTTTACAAAATAAAGGGACACGCGTCGGCATGCCCCTTCTAAAAATGATAAAATCACTTGTTTTTCAAACGATCAATAAATTCATCAATCGGAATGGCCGTAAGGGTTGTAAACTTCACACTGCCGCGAGCCGATAATTCCATAGAAACTCTCATTACCGTTTCATTATCCGGCGCTTCAACAATGTTCACAAAATCATAAGGCCCCATTACAGCATACTGAGCTAGAATTTTCACCCCCATCGCTTCAACTTCTTTATCAACTTCCTTAATTCGTCCCGGGTTCTCTTTTACCGTTTTAGCTCCATGATCCGTCAAATTGCTGAGCATTATATAATGTCCCATTTTTAACCTCCTTGTATAATATTCTAAAATCTAATACCAGGCCAACATCCACTCAGAACGACGTAAATATGTCACCCTGAGTGGAAAGAAGTTTCTTATCTTTACCCTACTCAAGCCGGAAGAGCCAAAAATTTCTGTATAAGTGAAAAACCTATACTATTGACTGATCCTTTCACCAAGATCGTCAATTTCTTTACCCAGGGCCTGGAGTCCTTCTCCGACCTCTTCACCTATTTCTTGGGTTCCTTCTTTTATCTTTTTAGCCATATCACGAGAGGTTTCGACTGTTTTTTTAGTACCCTCCTCCATCTTTTCATCAGCCCATTTGGCGGCTTTTTCAAAGTTATCAGCGGCTTTATCCAGTGCTCGCGCAGCATCTTGTTTGCGATTTTGGGCCCAATCATCAGCGGCTTCAGTCTGTCTGCTTTTTGCCATCTTCTGATAATATCGGGAGAAGGTGCTTTTCAAATCATCAACAGATTCTACCGTTCCTTCCTGCACTTTATCCGCAAGGTTATCAAGCTCATCGGCAGTGTTTGAAAGATCATCTGTGTATTCCTCTGAGACTTCAGTCATTTTGAACCTTAAAGATTCTGCGGCATTACGTATGGCTTCAGCTGATTTTTCCATGTTATTTTCCACAAAATTTTTCTCAGCTTCCATAAAGGACTGTTCTGGCTCCTCTTTGGTCTCAGTTTTGCTTCCCGCCATAGCCGTTTCTGTTTCCGATTTCGCAGTTCCTGATTTGACTTCTGCCTTCTTACCGTTACCCTGACAACCAATAAACAAAGTGGATATAAACACTAAAGCCAAAATTAAAACAAAATACCTTTTCATTTTCATTCTCCTTATACTACAGGATATTTATCCTGTATTTTTCTGTAATAAACTTAATATTTCCCTCTATAAAAATGGGTCTATGTAATACAATACCTATAGAACCATATTTAAGCTCGACTCCGACGAACTAAACCCAAAACCAATGATACGATAAAAATAACCAGGAATATAAAAAACAGGACTTTAGCAATACCTGCTGCTGCTACGGCAATTCCGGTAAAACCAAAAACCGCAGCAATAAGTGCAATTAGAAAAAAGATCAAAGCCCATACAAACAAATATCTCACCTCCTTGAAGGTTTCTTAGACTTACAAACTTCCGTTATAGGCAAATTGAATACCCGGAAGTATACGATAATCCTCTAAACCCAGCCTGTAATTATACCTGTATAATTCAAAGGACGTAATCCATGCGAAAATATCCAGAGTCCAGTTTTCAGCCGGAACTATTCGCACACCGAAATTTACTCCACTGTTAAATTCGACACCCAGTTTTATATTACGGGATAAACTTGATTCAAGACCGGCAAAGAAGATATACGGCGCAGCCTTAATACCAAGATGTATACGGGTTGATTCAGAGCCTGGACTAAATACTACATAAGGGGTTCCCATAGGCCAGATCGAAAAACCAAAACCCACACTGGAATCAGGTACGGAATATTTTAAGCCATGTATGCCCAACTCCAGATTGTCGGTTATGCCGATATCAGCATATAAAAAACCCAGATTGAAATTTTCTCGTCCCAGACTCTGGGCCTTTGGAACTGTAAACAGCCATGTAGGTTCATTAGCTTCAGCAAAATCTACCGCAGCTATCAAAACTACAACCATACATAATACAAGTTTCACTCTCATAACTAACCTCTTTCCCCTTAAGGAAAAGTTAAACCTGTTACTTTAGCTTTTCCAGCCGGTCTTTGGCTATATTGGTATAATCATTTTGCGGAGCTACCGCAACAGCCTTTTCATATTCCGCTATAGCTTTTTCTTTTTCTCCCAAAGCTTCATACGTTAGTCCCAGCGTTGTATGAGCGCGAGGATGGTTTTCATTCAGGGCCAAGGCCATTTCTAAAGGTTCTACAGATTCCGAATACTTATTCAGATTGTAGTAGGCTTCACCCATATTTGCATAAGCGTCATCAAAGTTTTCATAAATCTCTACAGCTTTTTTGAGTTTAGGCAAGGCGTCGTTATAACGTTTTAATTTTATATAAGATCGACCTATTGCATTTAGGGAAAATATATAGTTTGGGTCTATTTGTAAAACAGTTTCATATTCCCGGATGGCCGAATCATAATTACCCTGAGCTTCGTAAACCAGACCTATTCCATGATGGGGTTTTGCAAGATTTCTCATCTGCAAAGCCTTATTGTATTCATCCAGGGCCTCCTGATATCTCCCTTCTCTACGGTGAAATTCAGCTTTATCATAATGATTATAGGCTTCTTGGGCCAGCTTTAGATCCTTAACAGCCAACGCAAATTCCGATTTATTCAGAATACCATTTTGACGTTCAGGAGGCATTTCTTTAATGTAATCCTTGACGTTTTCAATGCGTTTCGAATCTTTTGGATGGGATCTAAAAAGCTCTTCTATGGCCGATGGTTCACCATTATGTAAGCTGCCCAGAATTTCGAGGGTTTGCATCATACCATCGGGATCATATCCAGCTTTACTGGCATATAAAGCCCCAAGTTCATCGGATTCTAACTCGTCACCCCGGCTGTATCCCTGTATAACCATGGTAAAGGCAACCTGGCTCGTTGTTTTTATAAGTCCTCTCCATCTTCGGTAATCTTCACTCCCTGAAGCTACCTGATCGACTATACCCAACAGCACGTTAAAACCCAATATACTTTGTAGGCGTTTCATACCATGTCTGGCGGCTACATGCCCCGTTTCATGCCCGAGAATAGCAGATAATTGGGCTTCATTATCCAGATGAGCCAGCAAACCCCTGCTGATATAAATATACCCTCCAGGTAAAGCAAAGGCATTTACTACTGAATCATCAACTACGGTAAAGTGATACGGTATATCTGAGCGGTGAGAAACTGCTGCCACACTTTGTCCTATTTTCTCTACATATCTCTGGATTTCGGGATCGTCATATGTACCGCCAAATTGCCATCTGATATCCGGATCAGAATTTTTTCCCAGAGCAACCTCCTGCTTATCGCTAAAGATCATTACTTCCTTTTTACCTGTTATGGGATTTATCGCACAGCCACCGTATATAAATATTAGCAAAGTAATTACTACTGTTAAGGAAACGTTTCGCACCAAAAATCCCCTCCTGTTATCTCATTAAAGTTATTTGCCTCTTCCGGGTTCAGTGTGGTAAAGGTAAGAAACTCTTTTATGCTGTCATTCCTGCTTTCGCAGGAATGACAAGTTGAGAGAATTTTCAACTATAATCACACTAAATCCGGAAGAACCAGTTATTTTTATATTTTTGGTTCTTCAGTTAATTTTGGGCACGCGTTCGGCTTGCCCTATGAAGGCTTTTTAAAAGACGTAAAACATTCAATTAAACATTTGTCTGATAGAATTCATTGACTTTCTTTATCCAATCTTCGTCAGTCATATCAGGCCATTTGTCTTCAAAGCCCGGTGCTGATTTCATCTGATCCTTATTAAGGTGTATGAGGAATTTATCCTCAGTGAATGAAAGCTTCATAAACTTCCAGGGTACAACAATTCTTTTATGATCCAAACCATATGTTGATAAAACTACATAAGGAATCTGACCCTTATCAACATCTATTGCTAAATCCACTATACTACCTATCTTCTTTCCATCCAAACTCCTGATATCCGTCTCAAAAAGGGAACTTGTTCTATGAACTTCCAAATTTTCGCGTATTGTCCAGGCTTTCCATGATGGCATTCCCCTCTTATCCCTTAGAACAATTATATCTGAACCATGATCAATCTCAGCAGCTATTATTGCCGGTTCGTTACCAACAAGAGTTTTAACTCCTTTTACGCTAACAGTATCTCCTTCCCGAATTTCTTTCCGTTGGTATTCAAAAAACCACACAGGGGCAAGATGAACCGAATATACCTCGTCATCTTCGGTTTTAACATCCAATGCAGCAATTTCAGGCGCATCCGGGGTTGGTGTAAAGTTATATATTTTAACTACCTTACCCGTTACAGTTTGGGCTTTGCTCAGATCATAAGACTGGACTTTGATTTCCTGAGGTTCATGTCCAACCCAAACAGGTTCGCATCCAAAATAGTCACAGACACGAGCCCCCCATTGGGGTTTGGACATATCCGGCCAGTTTGCCAGATCAAAGCTTTCGGATTTTTCAATACTCTCCGTGTCAACGTTTAATGAAACCTCAATTTTCCCGGCTGATTCCGTCTGCAAAACTATAGCCCTCCAGGGAATTGTATATAAATTATCCTTGTAATCCAGAATTATATAAGGAGTCCATCCGCCGGATTGGGTTACGATAATATCACTGATTTTTCCTACGTCACGGCCTTGAGAATCACTTACATCAGCTTCTGTAATTTCACTAACTTTATGAATTCTTGTATTCAAAGCTTTTTCATCATTCATTTTTGTCTCCCCTTATTTTTGGTTAAGCAAGTTTAATAATGGTTGAATTTAACTTCTATAGCTTCTTATAATAGCCGCTGAAGGGCATTTATGCATGGAGTGGCCCATGTATCTTATCAATATATTTCTCGAAAGCATGGATTTTGTCCTGTTTAAACATATCTATTGCTACCTCGAGCTTTTTATTATGCGGAAGTGAATTATCCTGGTAAGCCTTTTTTAGAGCCCATAATACGTTATTCTTATCTTTTACCACAACGCGACCTATAGTAGTTTCATAAGCATCTTTAACTGCTTTCATAATGCTTTATCCCCTCATATAAAATTATTCAGAAGATGTTGGTATTCGCTTTATTTGCTTTATGTCCTGCTGTTCAAGATCAAGCTTAAGAGATAAAAATTTAAGCATATCTTTTAGGGATATTATTCCAACCAACTGGCCATCCTCGGTAACCATAAGGCGGCTATTTTGCGTCTTATTCATGGTGGATAAAGCATCCATTGCGTCAGCTTCTGGCGATATGGTGTTATCATCTGAACATTCTTCTGTAATTTCTTTTACAGTACGGACGTTCCATTCCTCTTGTGGAATTCCCTTTACTTTACGAGTTGTAACGCACCCAACAAGTTTTTCATCTTCCAATACTGGAAACATCTTGAAATGATATTTGTAGATATAATTCTGCACCAATTCATCTACAGAAATAGACGGTGGCGCTGTCACAGGATCAGATTCCATAAAACGCTTTATACTTTCACCTTCCAGGGCCCGACGCATGAGTACCCTCTGGTATGATGTCTGAGAGGCGTTTCTTAGGAAAAAACCGATGAGAACCCACCATATACCACCGATAAATGATCCCCGTACAAAGCCAAATATGCCAAAAATAATTAATACAACACCAAAACCAGAACCTATCCGGGATGCAATACGGGTAGCCCAGCTTAAGTTATCCTTCCATTTCCAAAGAGCAGACCTTAAAACTCGTCCTCCATCCAGAGGGAAGGCCGGAAGCAGGTTAAATCCAGCGAGGATAAAATTAATAAAACCAAGATAGCTGAATACACCTGTCGCTGCCGTTGGCCATCCACCGATGTCACCCAATATATATATAACGTAAAAAATCACGCCTACAATTATGCTGGTTACTGGTCCTGCAATTGCCATATAGAATTCAGCCTTTGCACTGGGTGGTTCGTCCTCCATCTCAGCCACACCTCCAAAAATAAACAAAGTAATCCCGTGCATAGGCATACCGAACCTTCTGGCAACGAGGGAATGCCAGAGTTCATGAAATATTATGGAAGCGAATAGACCAACTGCGCCAAGTATACCCATTATCCAGTATGTGGACGTTGATAAACCCTCATAGTAACTCGGAAACAGTCCGGCAGCCAGAGACCAGGTAACCAGAAAAGCTATTATAAACCAGCTAAGGTGAATTTTTACCTCAAAGCCAAAAAGATTAAATAACTTTATCTTTTTACCAAACATTTTATTATTTTCATCCCCTCTGATAATTATAAATTAAGGTTCATTTGGTATATATCAACTTTTTTTAATTCCGCATTACCACCCTCTACAAGGATACCAAAACCACCTTTTAAATCTTTTTGCATAGAATAACACTGAACAAACATATCATTCATATACAATTCAATAAACGGCCCTCGAACTAATACGCGCATGTTAATTGTAATACCTTCTCTTACCACCCAGGGCACTTCATGATCAGGTTCAAATGAGAGAGGTGGTTTTTCAGATGGGGCCTGCATCTGACCGAATTCAATTCTGCCGTCAGTATGAGCTAAAAAAGCTGTGCCTGTCATAGCATCCCCAAAATACATACCAACCGATGCATCCGGCTCTTCGCTGTTCAGTTTAATATCAACATCAACAAACAAACCCGACAGGCATAATTCACCTATTTCATAATAATCCATCCTGAAGGGTGTATGCTGTTCCCGGGTAAAGAATTCCTTTACAGACCTTACAGAGCATTGACTTGTTCCTGATTCAATGGATTGTCCCCGTAATAAATCATTTCCTGACCAGTATTTAAGGCCGATTTTACCGGTCTCTTTTTCATATACTTCTTTCAGCGTACCAAGACTTATGCTGTCACTTTTATCCCTTGGTATAGAGTGGTGGTTAAAAAGGATCTTGTCTTTATACGGGAAAAACCTTCCAAAGTAAGTATATGGACTGGGTTCATAGAGCTTATTATCATCATCTGGCAATATATACGGGCCTTCCTGATTTTCAGAAATCAAAAAGTAAAATCCATTATATACCATATAAAACAGATCACCGATTCGTTCCACAGAATCAACTTCTAGGGTTTCCACCAATTCCGGTGGACTTACAGGAGGAACAGGAGTAAATCTAAGACCATCATCAGATATAACACAACCGGCCACACCCCGCTTTATACCTTTAGCTGCTGTTGCAGTAAGAAAGCCGATATATCCATCCCCATTTTCTCTAGGCATTACCCATATGCAATCCCAACGGGGATCTGGCAAGAGGCTTTCTTTTTCTGTCTGATACCATTTAGGATCAGGACGACAGGCATACTCATCGCCAAGACGTTTCCAGTTCATCAGGTCTTCAGATTCAGCAAAATATATAGTCTGCAGGCCGTTTACACATTCTGAAAAATTCATCATAAATTTCCCGTCTAATTCCCAGGTATGACCTGTGCCCATATAATCGAGATTGGGTCTGGATTTTAAAACAACACCATGTTCTTTCCAATTCACCAGATCATCAGATAAAGCAAGTCCTATACAATCCCAGTTACCTCTTTTACCTTCTGATGAATTAAGTGTATACAAATAAAATTTATCTTTGTGCTCAAATATCCACGTGTCCCACATATTAAGGGGTGATGATGGACTATATATCATTTCTCTTAATCTCCTTTCTTTCGATTTTATCGAGAAATTCCGGATGCCATTGCATATATACAAACCTTAGAATCAACAATACAGCGGTAATGCCGCTGATGATCCAGAGGGTCGTTAAGTCAGTTGTTACAGTGTCATAAACTAAAGCCACAGCAGCGCTAAAGCATCCCAGGGAGCCAATTATGGGAAAAACTATATACCAATCCTTATATTCCCGATGGATTAGTGCAACCATATTAACTATCGCAAACACCAACAAAAAAACAAGGCTTGAGAATGTAGTAATCTGGTGTAAATTTCCAACAAACTGTATTACAATTGCAAAAACAGTCATAATACAAATAAATACCACAGAAACGCCGCCCGTTTCCCATCGGGTTATTTCCGAAGGTAGTTGCTGATCATTTGCAACACGCTTGGTGAGTCTGGCTGTAGCAAACAAAGTTGCGTTAATAGCTGAGGCAGTAGAAATTACCGCCGCTATCAATACTATTGTAAATCCAGCTTTACCCAATATTGGCTCAGCTACATAAGCGAGGATTGTTTCTTTATGTTTAGTTATTATTTGGTCACCTACTGTGCCGGTAGTGACAAAAGCGATCATCATATAAATGACAATAACTGCGGGTATGGAAATCCAGACAGAGCGTGGCAGATTCTTTTCACGTTTGGAAATATCGTTATAATCATAAGTGAGTAATTGGAAACCTTCGTAACCTACAAAAATAAGAGCCGCCGCGCCTATTACAGTAGTTGGCGAATGTTCCATTATTGGTAGGAATTCCTGAGGTTTTATTGCAGAAAATGCTACCCCACTGAGAATCAAGAGAATAGCGACTTTAGCATAAACCAGTATATCCTCACTAACTCCAGACTCACGCACACCTGCAAGATTAATCCCTGATAAGATTATAACGGCTAACCCGCCAAGATAAGGCCCGAGACCATAATGCGAACCAAAAAGCCTGCTTGTATACGCACCAAAAGTATGAGCATAAAGGCTAATTGTAAAAAGATAACCAAGGATCAGAAACCAGCTAAGAGTTCCTGCAGGCCCGGAGCCGGACAGCTTTTCTACATAAGAGAAACTGCCACCGGCTTCATCAAAAGTTTGAGTCAGTCGCGTGTAGGATATTCCGGTAATCAATGCCAGTATACCGGCAATTCCAAAGCTTATAAAGGCAGCATTTCCTGACATATTGGAGGCCTCTCCAAGCACTGCAAATATTCCACCGCCCACCATTCCTCCGATGGACATACCCACAGTATCCAGCAGGGAAAGCTTCTTTTCATTTGAATGATTATTTTGTTTTTCTGCTTTCATAGAATTATTTGGAGATAATCCCTTCTTGATTATGGAAGCATAAAAATATTAAGATGCATTACCTTCTGTTTCTTCTTCCTCCTCCAGCAGTTCTTTGATCCTTTCTTCCAGGCGATCTATATCCCATTTACCCTGATCTCGTATTATAGATCTCAATACTGGATTTATTTCAGCAATAGTATCTAAAATATCACTCAATAATTGGTATTGTTCCCTGGTCTTTGTTATTTCTTTGGGCATCTCAATGAGATCCCGCAATATTGCACCTTCTGATCTTGACGCGACAATAGGTTCATCCATATCTTCAACATGGACAAGTGTACGTTTACCCGGGCCTCTACCCTCTTCTATTGGTTCTAATCCTACAATGCTGTCGGACTTGAAATATTTACCATAACCCAAGGCAACCATTATGCCCTTTTCAACTTTCATATCTATCTACACCTCATTATATAATGGTTTGTCCTTAACATCAGTTAAAACTAAGTTAAGTTTTCCAATTTCTGAACTACATCATCAGATATTTCCCAGTCAAAAAGATCCAGATTTGCCTTTAGATGATCTTTTGAAGACGACCTGGGAATTACAACTATATCTTTTTGTATGAGCCATTTTAGAATTATTTGAGCCAGACTTTTATCATGGCTTTCAGCGATTTTATTCAGCTCTTCATCTGAAAAAAGATCTCCCTTACCGAAAGGGCTGTATGCTGTAACAACTATATTGTTTTCATTACAATATTCCAGCAGGTCATTCGGATTATCATATGGATGATACTTAACCTGATCCACAGAAATAGCTGTTTCGGTGACTGACATAGCTTCTTCGAGGTGTTGAATTGTAAAATTACTTACGCCTATGTCTTTTACCTTTCCATCATCCTTAAGTTTAGTTAATGCCCTAAAAGTTTCTTTCATGGGTATTTCGTCATTGGGCCAGTGTATCAGATATAAATCCAGATAATCTGTCTGAAGTTCCTTAAGAGTGTTATCACATGCCTCCAGGGTATCATCATATCGCAGATTAGTTTTCCACACCTTTGATGTTATAAAAATCTTATCTCTTTCCACTCCACTGTCTTTTATTCCCAGTGCAACTTGCTCCTGATTATCGTAAGCCTCCGCTGTATCTATATGTATGTAGCCTACCTCAAGAGCCTTTCTGACTGATTCGCGACATTTATCACCTTTTAATGTCCATGTCCCGATTCCTACCATTGGCATATTTGCACCAGAATTTAATTTTGCATATTGCATTATTTCATCTCCTTTTCAAATAATTTTGGATTTGTTAATCAAAAATTCTATATTATAATAGTTAAAAAATGAGAAATTGTTTTGAGTAATACCTTTATCATAATGGTAAATTACAAAATGTGTCATTCCTGCGAAAATCTTATTCCTTTTTTGCTCAAGCTTTTTCAAAAAGCTTGAAGCAGGAATGACAGCATAAAGAAGTTTCTTATCTTTACCACACTAAACCCGGAAGAACCACTTTTTCTAAAAGTTTGACGCAGGAATACAACCAGGTGATATCCATTTTTTAATAATTACATACTGTAAAATTATATACATATCTTTATCCATATGTATATAATACTTGAATTCTGCTATTTTCCTTATGTACAACCAAGCGGCTGGGTGTATTATCCTTAGAATTTTGTATGGCTTTATTTACTGCCTCCTGTTTTGTATCATAAACACTTATGATTTCATCGGTTCTTTCATTTCTTATTTGCCAGCCATCTTTGGCATATGGAATAACATGATACACTTCCCGCTTTTTCATTATATTTCGCCTCTTTTTTATAGCAATCGTAAAAATTAAAAATGTGTTTATAATGCTTTTATCAATGGCAAATTACAAAATTTGCCATTCCTACGAGAGCAAAAAGCCAATCTTCTAGTAAAAGACTAAAAAAGATAAGCTTCTATCCCATAACGGCGCATCATACGGTGACTGTTAAAGAATGGGGCATTTTTGGAAATAATGCCTTTCATAACGGAAATCCAGGACGCTCGATCGTTATGATACATTGGAAGTACCGTTTGCTCCAATTTCCGATACAGGGATTCATAATCATTATCCGGATCACTGTCTTCATCACCGATTGCCCAACCTGTAACCCCTTCAATACAACCTTCAATCCACCATCCATCAAGTATACTCAGGTTAGGAACTCCATTAAAAGCCGCCTTCATTCCGCTTGTGCCCGATGCTTCTCTGGGAGGAAGAGGTGTATTTAACCATATATCAACACCTGATACAATGCTTAAAGCCATATCCATATTGTAGTTTGGCAGATAAGCTATTCGAATATCTGATGATAAATCATCTATATAATTATGTATGGTTTTGATTATTCCTTTACCTTCATCGTCTTTGGGATGAGCCTTACCTGCGAATACCAACTGAAAAGGCCATTCATCTGCAATTGACTTTAAACGATCAATATCAGAAAATATTATATCTGCTCGTTTATATGAAGTCATGCGTCTGGCAAAACCAAGAATTGGTATATTTTTATCCATATCTACTTTTACCATTTTTTTTACAATAGATATAAGTTCCTTTTTGGAATCCATATGAGCTTCCCATATCGCTTCATCTGGTATCTGGTCTGCGCGAACCAGAAGTTCTGGTTCATGACGCCATCCCTTCATATATTTATCATATAATTCAGCAAAGCTTTCATGAGTCCAGGTGCAGGGATGTACACCATTTGTAACTGAGCGTATATGATATCCGGGATAAAGTTCTCTGGAAGTCTCTGCATGACTCTTGGCTACACCGTTTACATATTCACTCAGGTTAAGGGCTAGCTGGGTCATATTCACACTATCTTCACCGGCTAGAGATTTAAGGATTTCCATATCTATAAAATCTCCCAGCGTCTTCTGAAATAATTCATAGGAAAATTCATCCTGACCGGCTTTCTCCGGTGTATGGGCAGTAAAAACGCATAAATCCCTTACCGCAGGGATGTCATAACGCATCTTCTCCCATTTTATTTCATCCTCTGGATAAATGTGATCGCGCAGGAGTTCCAGAGTCAGCAACGCGGAATGCCCTTCGTTCAGATGATATTTGCGTACATTAAATCCTAAAGCTCTGAGCATCCTTACACCACCAATCCCAAGCACAATTTCCTGTTTAAGCCGGTAAGTATTGTCACCTCCATAAAGATAATGGGTAATTTTCCGATCTTCATCGTTGTTATCGTCTAAATCTGTATCAAGAAGTATCACCGGTAGTTTTCTATTTTCAAATAATCCTTCCATTAAATAAAGCCATCCCTTAACCCAGACCTTCCTTGATTCGATAGTAACAGCAATTTTAGCTTCCAGAGATTGTGACCAGTCTTCTGGTTTCCAGTAGTCTTCATGTTCCATCTGCTGCCCTTGATCTCCAATTTCTTGATAAAGATAACCAGCGCGACTAACTAAAGTTATCCCTACAAGAGGTAGTTCCAATTCTGCTGCTGAACGTAACATATCACCAGCAAGAATACCTAATCCGCCGCTATATGTATGGATTTCATTCTGAAGACCAATCTCCATAGAAAAATATGCAATACAATCTTCATAAATAAACTCATCATGTACCATAATAAATCCTTTCAAAAATGTTTATTAATCTGGTTCTTCCGGGTTCAGTGTGGTAAAGATAAGAAACTTTTATATGCTGTCATTCCTGCTTCAAGCTTTTTCAAAAAGCTTGAAGCAGGAATGACAATCTGAGAGAATTCTCAATTATAACCGCATTGAACCCGGAAGAGCCATTAATCTAAAGCCAGGGAAGCCATTTCCAGTATCCAAAAACACCCCAAAACCATAGAACTAAACAAGCAATAATAGTTATAGGTATACCATATATTGCAAAGTCCTTAATTTTCAAAAGCTTCTCACCTGTTTCAGGATCAGTTGCCCCAATATATGCAATCGCATTGTTTGGTGTGCCTATTATCAGCATGTTGGCAAATGAAGAAGAGAAAGCACAAGCCAGACCGACTTTCCAGATATGTATGCCTGAAACCTCTGACATTGCCAGTGCTATAGGCCCCATTGCAGCAACAGTCGCCCCATCACTCATAAAGTTAGTCAGAATCATAGTAATTGCACTAACAGCAACAATCAGCATATTCCCTTGCCTGAACCAGGAAGGCAAAATTTTTATAAGCAAATTGGCGATCCATAATGAAGCGCCAGTAGATTTAAGCGCTACTCCCATAGCACATGCTGCTGCATAAAGGCCAACCACGTCAAATCTGACTTTTTTCTGCAAATCAGCCCATTTGACTATGCCAGAAATAAGCATTAATGCAACGCCAATTATACACGTACCTCCCATACCAAGTTTACTGCTGGCTGTTATCCAGGCTAAGATTACACCCAACATAATTACTGTCATTATAATCTCATCAACGCTGATGCTACCTAATTCATCAGTTTCCTTATGGATAAACTTGGAAAAATTAACCGTTGGAACACGTAACTTCCTTTTGAATGTAATATACATGTAGACACCGGTAATAAAAGATATGATCAATACATAAGGCATTGAATATATAAGCCATTGTCTAAATAAAATAGGTTTGCCAAAATCCTCCAGGTATCCCACCATTATGGCATTTCTTCCTCCTGCCGCTGGTGATCCAGGTCCTCCTTGATTAAGAGAAAAGCAAACACCCAATACGAGTAATATAGCTAATGATCGATCACATTTTACATCATATAGTTTACAGGCAGAATGATATACCGATAAAAGCACAGGCAGAAGTATAGCCATAAGTGCATGACCTGATAAAAAACCAGCTATAATTGATATGATAGGAAAAAAAACAAAACAAAGGGATTCAATACTTTTTATTTTGCCCAAAAGCATTATGCCTATCCGATTATCCAGACCGGTTTTACTTACGCCAACAGCAAGAGCCAGAACACCAAAAATAAAAAATACAGCATCTTTCATATAAGCTTTGGGTATCTGATCTACAGGTAAAATACCAAATATATAAAGAAGTCCGCCTACAAGAAGATCGGTAGCCCCTATGGGTATTGCCTCCGTAGCCCATAAAAAGGCAGCAAGAAGAAGAATTGCTACCATTATTTTTGCTTTATAGCCTACTTCTTCAGGCGAAAAATCCTTTTCATGAATCCTGCTCATACTTTCAGTTATAGTACGCGTGCCATATTGAAGATGATATCCTAAAGGATCTTGCTTCTTAACCAAATTTATTAAACTCTCAGGTGTAGAAATAAATAAGATTATAAAAAACAACAACACTGCTATAAACAAAGGCCCAAATTTAACGTTTCCTTTAAGACTGATTAAACTTTTAGCCCATCTGGTGATTTCTTCTTTCATTGCTATATCTTGGTTATCCCATATCCGGCTTTCTACCGGTCATTTCATGATCCTTTCACTATTTCCTTAATATAATTGCAGTTTCGCGTGTTTAAGTAGTTTTCAGTAAATCCTTTGGTTCTTCCGGGGTTTAGTTTGGAAATAATTTGAAAACTTCTTAAGCATGTGTCATTCCTGCAAATGCAGGAATGACATGCTCATAAAAGTTTTTCATCTTTACCAAGCTTAACTCCAAAGAACCAATAATTTTAAAAACTGCAAAAGTATAGTTTATCTATGTTTAGTTTTATAATCTTTCATAGACATATAATCTTCGCTTCCTGCCCTGAAGAGCGGTTCAAATTCTTCAGAAAGCATTGACTTAATATCATTCATCTCGCCTTTTGATACTGCATCTTGAAGCACTGATATTACTGAACGGGCATGATGAACACTTTCAGCAAGACCCACTGATTTCCGTTCATTTTGGTTTATATATTTAAAAAAATCATCCAAACTAAATCTCTCTGGTTCACCAATATCTTCTAGGTATACACCAATTTCCTTAGGCAGTTCCGACATCAGATGATTTGCCTCTTCCTGCGATATACACTTGCCAAGAGCTTCTAAAGTAGCACGTGTGGCCTCTACAGCTTCTCCAAGAGTGTTTAAACGAGCACGAGTTTGAACTTCTTTTACAAAATCATCATATTTCATTTTATATCCTCCAATCTCTGTTCATTTTATTTTGCAATTATTATCTGTTGTTATTCCATTGTTATAGCTACTTTTTAATCACTTCTTTCTATAAATATTATCTTACATGAAGCTTTAAAATTTAATTGGATAATCCCCCGAATTCATATTTGTCATTCTGAGCAGAACGAAGAATATCATCTTCCCCTTTTTCCAAAGGGGATCAAGAGGGATTTTTTAGTGGGGTTTAAACTTTAGTTTTTATTACCCGATTTATTAATCAATCTTCATATAAGGGGGAGAGGGGGATTTTTAGCATATTTGAAAACTTAAGAATTATTATTGAAAAATACTTATCTTATAGTCTTACTCTTAGATTATAAAATTACAAAGGCCAATAACCTGAGCCATAATCTACCTCAAGTTTATTAATAACTCGAATAGTTCCACCTTCAATAGCATTTTCTGTAGCACTCTGACGCTCAGACCAGGTTTCAACAGTTCCTGTAAGTGTCGCAACAGCATCCTCTACACTCACGACGATGCCATCAGAGTCAACAAATAGACTCCAAAAAATTCATCTTCTATATCTGCTTTTATTTTCTATATCCTTTTCACTTCACCCCGGTCCATCATCTCCAGGAGCTCCTCAATAGTAACCCCTAGTTTTCTTGCCAATTTTTTACGTTTTTTTCTGCGCTTCTGTCTTTGACGAATTTCAGTTCTACGTCTTTTTCGACCACTTTTAGTCCTTGCCACAAAATCACCTTCTGTTAGTCTATATTAAATTTATACCTGCCTCTTTACAATTCATTCTCATTAAAAGGCCTACCGTAATAATCATATAGTCTCATTTCATATTCTCGATTTACTGGTGTTGAATAATCAAAGTCCGGCGCGCCTCTCAATTCTTCCTCAGTGATGTCCAGATAAACCTTTGATTCTGCCCAGCTTACCTTCTCGATCCAGTTTACAGATACCAGCACCTCTTTACCCGGCAATATGTTTCTTGTGTCCACCACCATATATTGTATTAACCATTTGCTGTCATCTATAATAAAATCTCCCACATGACCCACTTCTCCATCAGTAGAATTTATATGATAACCTAATACCTCTTTTACACTTCTAAGGATTGATTCCTTTCGAGCCTCCATAGAGGCAATCCTGATTTTTACAGGGCTGAAGTCTGGCCATCCATAATGTTCGCTAAGTTCATCTTCATAAACTCTGGATATAGGTCTATTTTCATCCAGTGGTGGACTGCTTTTCACCATTTCTTTTGTCAATTTAACCGGAAAAACCCTCTCTGACCAATCCGGTTTTTTAAGGGAAGTAAATGATATTAGAACCCTTCTATATGAAAGCCATCCCCCAACGTCAACGACCATATACTTTACCAACCAGGTATCATCTTGGAAGCAGAAATCATCAACTTTTCCAATATGTCCATCAGTTGCACGCACGTCATATCGGTACAACTCTTTTATACTTCTGAGAATAGCTCCTTTTTTCATTATTGAATTCCTTTTTTAAAAGTATAATTCAAAATTATTTGCAATAAAAAACAAGTGAATTATATATAGTATAATATAGAGCAACAAACATGCCAAACGTCAACATGTCAAAAAACATTGTATCGGTTAATAAATGTAGATAAAAACCCGTTTTTTCAAAAGGGAATTAAAGGAATGTAACTGACTTAAGGAAATTTTGAGAAAAGTACCTCTAAATTCTCCCTTTTATAAGGGAGTTTGTGGGATTTTGATTAATCTGTCTCTTCAGAGTTAAGTGTGGTAATAATGACAATATATAGCAAAGAATCTCATTTCTTTTTTCCAAAGGGGGAGGATTAATGGGAATGTTACTGACTTAAGAGAATTGGTT
>WJIO01000110.1 GCA_014730235.1 Candidatus Poribacteria bacterium | reverse complement strand
GCCTTTGCCTCAAAACCCTGTGCCACGGGCTCTTATTATGGATTCTACTGTCTGTATGCCTATCTCAAGCATCACACAACGAACCTGAGTTTCTATGTCGTCAAAGTTTTTTCGCTTTTCACAATTTTGAATCGCACTCATAGAAGCCGGAATATATAGCCACTTGACAGGTTTATAAAGCCTATGTTATACTTTTGACATAATAGTTCAAACGTTGAGGGCCAGCGCGAGGAGCTAGAAGATTAATGAAAATTTATCATAATTTTGCTTCCCCTGAAGCTGTCCCTGCTGTTGGTAAAGTTTTATACTTTATATCAGAATCCAACCCCTCCCGTCAAAGACCAAAGGTTAAAAAATCAAATATGAGGCATCTTCTACCTGCCGTTTTTCTTGCTATCTTTATAACATTTTCTCTGACACTGAACACAACTCAAGCCCAACCAGTAAAACTGATAAGTTCGGATAATACAGGTGTGTCAATTGGTTTTGAACTTAGGGATTTTGCTGTCAAAACCAAGACCGTAAATGCAGAACAATATCACCTTATATCCTATGAAAACTGCGGGTATACTTCTAATATTGGCAAACCCAGACTTCCTGTATCGCGAGTTTTTATAGGTATACCACCGTCTGCGTTATTATCCATACATGCTTCAAGTTCACAAACATCCTCTATTCATGGATACAGGCCTATACCTGTTCCCCGAATAGTTGATAAAATATCGCCTTATTCAGGATTGTCAGCTTCTTCTGATGTGGATGCACTTACAGAGGAATATTCTGAGGATACCGGTTTTTATCGTAATAATAGACTTTATCCCCAGGAATTAGCAACCATTTCATACACTGGCAATCTCAGGCATCAACGCATTGCTGTGGTCGAAATTTATCCTGTGCAGTATAATCCAGTTACTGGCGTTTTGAAAAAACATTCCAGAATACAGGTTCGGATTAACTTTTCCGATAATATTTCCAGAAATAATAAGTATAATAGGAATACAAGTGAATCGGAATTTACACATAGCTTTCAACAATATACAGAACCGAAATTTGAAGAATCATACAGGAACATTTTAATCAATTATAACAGCGCAAAAAACTGGCGGGAATCCGATTCTCAAACATATGCCGCACCAAAGGGATATACAGTCGAGGAAGGTTCGGAAGCTGTTAAATTATTTGTATCAAAGACGGGTATATACAGGGTCAATTATGATATGATCCTTGGAGCTAATTTAGATCCTGCACTGATTGACCCGCGAAATATCAGAATAACCCTCCATGGAAAGCAAATTCCTGTATATATAGAGGGAGAAACCGATGGAAGCTTCGATCCTGAGGATTTCATTGAGTTCTACGGTATAAAACCCGACAGCATTTATTCCCGATGGAACGTTTACTGGTTAATTCATGGCAAACAGCGCGGGCTTCGCATGATACAGAAATCAGGAAGTCCAAAATCTCCTACATCCAGAGAAGTTACCTTTTTCAGTTCTGTAAATTATTTTGAGGAAGACCACCTGCATCATAAACTTCAGAATGTCCAACCTGATCCGGATAACCCGGATGCGTGGTTTGAATCCCGGGATCATTGGTTCTGGGATGGAATCGAAAATGGCTCATCAAAAACAGAGATGACCCTTGATTTTCCTGTATATGACCTAGCTCAAAGCATGATACGACCGGATTTTGAGATCGAGCTTGTGGGGTGTACGAATTTTGAGCACAATATCATGATCTCCATTAACGGTCATAAAGTTGGACAGGAAGCCCAATGGGAAAGGCAGGATATATATTCTTATGAAGGCCAAATCCCCGCTACCTCTATACAGGAGGGATTAAATGAACTTCGTCTTGCCCGAATTGGCTCTAATCCAGCCGATGGCGATAATAAGGAAAGCTATCCATATCAAGTTTATCTTAACTGGTTTAAAATAACTTACCTGCGTAAGCTTCTGGCGGTAAACGACACTCTGGAATTTAACGCCCCCGAACCTCAAGATCCGGATGAGAGAGAGATAGCCCGTTATAACGTAAGTTCGTTTCTGAATCCTGATATACAGGTATATCAGCTTAGCGGTTCTAACGCTGTAAGTAGAATTAAAGATTTGCAGATAAGTTCATATTCCCTCAGTCGTGAAGATCGGGAAAGATTGCTGACGATTCATTCTATATTGGGTGAATCAAGTATTATAAATTCCCAATTACCGGAGATCGGTTATCAGGTGACTTTTGAGGATGTAGGTGGCAGGAATACGAAATATCTGGCCGTATCATCCCGGAATATCCTTGAGCCGGATCGAATCCAGAAGGATTATCCATCGGACCTTAAATCGGCATCCAACAGGGCAGATTATCTGGTAATATCACACCCTAAATTCCTTGAAGTGGCTTATGAGTTATCTAATTGGCGGAGCGATCCCAGAGGTGGTGGTTTCAGGACATCAGTTATTGATGTTACGGATATATATGATGAGTTTGGCTTTGGTATGGTAAGTCCTCATGCCATCAAGGATTTTCTGACCTATGCTTATCATAACTGGCTTGATCCTGCTCCATCTTACGTTTTGATACTGGCTGATGCTACCTATGACTTTTTGGGTGTAAACGAAGAATTTTATCCCGAAGCACCAGAATTAGCAGGATTTATACCTTCTTTCTATATATGGACAACCTTCGGACAAACAGCAGCGGATCACTGGTACAGCGCAATTGACGGTGATGACGGATTTCCAGATATATATCTTGGACGTATACCTGTGGAAGAGGTTTCCCAGGCCCAATCCGTACTGCATAAAATCATTGCCAATGAATCGGATATAAACGGCCCCTGGCGTAAGCAGATCGTATCTATTGCTGATGACGATACCCATGCTGCCGGGGATGAGATTTTCCGCATTGGACTGGAAGAGATATGGAAATACCATACTCCCCCGGGTTATGAAACTGAAAAAATTTACCTTAAAGATATACTGGCTGAGGTAGAAAAAGATCCCACAGAAACCCGAAGACCTAATAATGTAGTGGAAGACATGATAAGGGAAGCCTTTGGCAAAGGGCCGATTATTGTCCAATATTCCGGGCATGGGGGTCGTCATGTCTGGGCCCATGAAATCGTATTCAGTATAACAGATATTGAGTCAATGATAGAGACACAAACATTCCCCTTCCTGCTGGTTTTTAGCTGCTATAACGGCTATTTTGATCTGCCGGGAGAGTTAAGCATGGCCGAAGGTATGGTTAGGGCGGACAGGCGCGGATCAGTGGCCATGCTAAGCGCAACCAGATTAACCTATGGAACAGGCAATGTATCCCTGAATAAGTTTTTGTTTGATGCTATATTTAAAGATAACCTGTTGAATATAGGTGAAATGACGGCTGTTTCAAAAATAAAGGTGCTTTTAAAAGAAGGGATGTCATGGCTAAGTCAGATGCAGGAGTATACTTTATTTGGTGATCCTGCCTCCAGACTTAATATACCGGAATATGAAATTCAGCCGGAACTAGTCAGCACAAGTGTAAAGCCAGGAAAAAGTCTGGATATATTGCCCGGTGAGGTTTCCAGGGTGATTGGCAGTGGACCGTCAGTTTTTACCGGAAATATAGAAATTAAAGCTGAGTTTGCCGATGGTTCAGAAACAATCAGCACTGTAAATGCGATTAATAACAACTACGATTCAGCTTCTGTAAGTGTTCCTGCGGGTATATCATCCGGAACCGGATATTTAAAACTGTTTGGCCAAAGTGGTGTTGAAGCAGCTATAGGCGGGAGCAAATTTAGCGTTGACAAACCCTCAATTGTCAGCCTTGAACATGAATTTACCGATAACGGTATAAATTTTTATGCGAAAGTGGATGACGATGCCGGGATTTCAGGTATAGAATCTATTATCCTGAGATGGATCAGTCCACAGAAACGTGAGTGGTCTGAATGGAATATGATTTATGACGCACAAAGCAAAAAATATACATTGAATAAACCTTTACCATTATTCAACAATGGTGGTGAGTTAGTTTATTACCTTATTGTTGAGGATACTGATAGTAATACTGTTGAACTGGAACGCCAGACTCTCCCTTTACCTTCACAGCCTAATTTGACTTTAAATAGAATCGCAAATCTGACCCGTCCTGATATATCATATACATATTCCAATGATCTTAAGACATGGGGTGTTGATGTTGCGGTTAAGAATACCGGCACATTACCTGTAACAGTTCCAATTAAATTGGCTATATACCGGGGAAACCCAGATGTTGACGATGATAATAACGTTGATAATGGATCAAATAAAATTGCTGAGACAAACTTTGAACCCGGCTTATGGGATGATGATAAGATAATTAATGTGTTCGTTCCTCTTGAGTTATCTCCGGGAGAATATAAGCTTTTCCTCTGGTTAGATCCGGAAAACCAGTATTCCGAAGGAAGCGAAAAAGACAATATGTATCCTGCTGTTTTGAATGTGACCCATGTTCTTCTTAGCCCCACAAGAGAATCATCAACCAGAAGTCTTGATAGTGTTTTCAGTTTCAATACTTTTATTGGCACTTACGATAAACGTGAAATACTTAAAGTAAGTTATTTAACAGAATCTCTTGAAGCCAATAATCAACCTGATATATCTTATATACCATTACCCGATGACCAAGGACATGGTTATATTGTAGAAAGCGTAACAGATAGCGGTGAATTAACCTTTTCCAGGCCTGCTGCTGTAGAAATCAGGTTTGATTTTGAGTCCTTTGCTGAAATCGTAAAGAACGAAATAGGTCTGGCTGGAGTTCCAGAAGAACAGATGGAACCAGATCAAAAAGCATTTTTTGAACAAACGTTAAAAGAGAGAACTTCTGAGATGTGTATCTATAGATGGAATCAGGATGCAAAAAAATGGGTGTATGTGCCTTCTGAGCCTGAACTAGACAATTCTGGCAATATTTTACGTCGCATACACGCCACTCTTCCCGAGATTATTATTGAGGAAGGGGTAACGCCGATAAATAAATGGATCGGGCCTGTTTCTATTCAGGAGGATGCTAATACTCCTATTGATGAATGGACTATTATCTTTGACGATCAGGATAATTTCCGATTGACAGGAGATAAAACAGGTGTGTTGGAAGTAAACGGACAGCCGCTGATAGGAACATTAGGGCAGGAATTTTATCATTCTAAAACTGGGTTTAGATTTACCATTTTTCAGGATGAAAGGAACTTTGTTCAGGGAGACAGATTCAGCTTTAAGACTCTTGTTACAGGCACTATTCAGGGAAACGTCTATAAAACCGGAACATTTACACTCATGTCAAATAAGGACGTAGAATTACCATCCATAAGCATTACTATAGGTGACCAGAACTTTACCGATGGCGATGTTGTCAGTATGGAACCTACCATTCAGGCACTATTGTATGATGATAATGGTATAGATGTAATCAACCAGAATCCTGTGATTAGCATCAGCAGAGATAGGGGCGAATTCCAGCAGGCCCTGGATGATCAATATTCTGTATACTGGACGGCGGAATCCAATGAAGTAAGTGTAAATTACTGGCCTGGAAAACTGGAACCCGGTGAATATGAAGTCATGCTAAGTGTTCAGGATTTTAATGGAAATCAAACAGAAGAGACGGCGAAATTTGTAGTAAAGCGAGAATTTGAACTAACAAAAGACACCTTGATGAACTACCCCAATCCCTTTGAGCGAGAAACCGATATTACCTTCCATCTTACTTCCCTTGCTGAAGAGGGTATTATTAAAATATATACCGTATCAGGTCGACTAATAAAAACTCTGGAAGCAAAACACCTGGTTAATTTTGTAAACATACACTGGGATGGAAAAGATGAAAACGGAAACGAAGTGGCAAACGGTGTATATTATTATAAACTCAGACTCAAAAGCGAAGGTCGGGAGGATATTGTCCAGGTGGGTAAAATGATGAAATTGAAGTAACTTTTAGGTTCTTCCGGGTTTGGTGTGGTAAAGATAAGAAACTTCTTTATGCTGTCATTCCTGCATTTGCAGGAATGACAAGCTGAGGGAATTTTCAATTATAACCACACCAAACCCGGAAGAACTAACTTTTGTAAATATTACATCGGAGACAAAACGTGTTATCACGTAAAGCATTAATAATAATTACTATAATCCCAATTCTGTTTATAACAGCAGGAACATCCTTTGCTGCTGAAAAATACGCTGGTGAATTTCTGAATCTGGGTGCTGGAGCCCGACCTTTGGGTATGGGCGGCAGCTTTACGGCTGTGGCCGATGACGCTACGGCGGCATACTGGAATCCTGCGGGAATTGGTGGATTCGATCAAAGCCAGATTACTTTTATGCACGCCAGTATATTTGGACTGGACAGCTACGACTTCCTTAACTTTGTTCAACCGGTGAGTAAATCTTCATCTCTGGGCATAAGCTGGATCAGGCTGGGAATTGATGAAATTCCTATTACCGACTTACAGCGTTCCGGGAGCATGAGCGCGTCCAACCGACCCTATATAACAGGATATATGAAAGACACTGAAAACGCTGTATTATTATCTTATGGAAGGAAAATCCGGTTGGATGTTCCCATGGGAAGCCATAGATCAATTGGCACATATATTCAGGTTGGAGGAAATTTTAAATTCATATATAACGCCGTATCCGGAATATCAAGAAATGCTGTGGGATTTGGTGGTGATATAGGTGTGATATGGAGAACCAGCTTTGCTTCTGAAGAAGGTAAAGACCATGCTGGTGATCTATCCTTGGGTATAGTGGTTCAGGATTTTACCAAGACCCGTTTATTCTGGAATACAACCTCTTCACCATCACATATAGATGTAATCCCCAGAAATCTCAAGATAGGCGCAGCTTATTTACGCAATCTTCCAGCTATCGGCAGCAAAGTGCTTCTATCTGTGGATGCAGACACACGATATGATCTACAAATGCGATATGGCCTTGAGTGTGTCCTGGGTGATGTTCTGGCTTTAAGAGCAGGACTTCAGGACAGCAATTTTACCACCGGTGCAGGACTCCATGTGGGCTTTGCCAGAGGGGAATCCAGCCTTAATTTTCTGATAGATTATGCCTTCTTAAGTCATGAACTTGGTAACACCCACCGAATTTCTCTGCTGACCAAGTTTTAATCAAAACCAAAAACAATTAAGACTTGACTCATGGGCATGTATTTGCTATCATTCGCGACCAGAAGAAATATGGAATATCAGTGCACCTAAAAAAATAACTAACCAGGTAGTTAAAAATGAAAGAAGAAAATCTCATTGGTTTTATATATCATCCTGATTATCTCAAGCATGACGCAGGAGAATGGCATCCGGAAAGACCGGAACGGCTAAAAACTATAGTTGAAAGCCTTAAATCTTCGAATTACTGGGATGAACTTATACATATAGATCCTGTTCCTGCAACTGTTGAACAGGTCACGTATGTGCACACTGATACATACGTTGAAGCTGTAAGAAAATTCTGCCAGCGAGGCGGCGGTTCTCTGGATCAGGATACAGGCGTGTCCAGAGAATCCTTTGATGTAGCCTTGCTATCTGCTGGTGGTGCTATTCGGGCTGCAAAAGCTGTTATGGATGGTGAGGTGCAGAGCGCCTTTGCCGCTATACGACCTCCGGGGCATCATGCCTTTCCCGGCAGAGCAAAGGGTTTTTGCATTTTTAATAACATTGCCATATGCGCCCGTTATCTTCAAAAAGAGCATGATCTGGAAAAGATATTAATAGTTGATTGGGATCTGCATCATGGTGATGGAACATGTTATTATTTCTATGATGACCCATCGGTGTTTTACTTTTCTATACATCAACATCCATTTTATCCCGGTACAGGTAGAGCTTATGAAACCGGAAGCGGGAAAGGTATAGGATATACCCTTAATGTTCCTGTTCCCTATGGAACTACATCGGAGGAATACGTGGAGATTTTCCGGGAAAAGTTAATGCCTGTGGCCATGAGATTTATTCCAGACTTCGTTTTAATCTCAGCAGGATTTGACGCCCATAAGGCAGATCCCCTGAGTGGGATAGAACTTACATCGGAATCCTATGGATTGTTTACTAATGTTGTCAAAGAAATAGCCGATTATTCATGTGATGGAAAAATCGTTTCGCTTCTGGAAGGCGGTTATGAACCTGTGGCGTTGTCTGAATCTGTATTAGAACATCTTAAGCACTTAAAACTAAAGGAAAATGACGGTTGAGTATAAGCGAGATAGAAAAATTTAAAAAGAAAATGACCCTGGATGGAGAACCAGAAGTTTATTCCAGTGTGCATATATGGTATCAAGTCTGGCAGGAATACGGTGATCAGCTTGATAAGCTAAACGACTTTTCCCCTTATGTATCTGTCGGTATGAGCCGTAGTTCTATCCATCAGGCCGGAAGTGAGGCAACAGATATATGGGGTTGTAAATGGATATACCCTATAGAATCCCATGATGGATTGTGTGAAGGTCATCCAATAGGTTCCTGGTCTGATCTGAAAGATTATCAGCCCCCTGATCCTGACAAGCATACGGACTGGAAAAAAGCCGAGGAAAATTTCAAAAAGTTGAAGGCAGAAGGTCGTGTATGTCACGGCGGCACAGATCATGGATTTATATTTCTCCGGCTTACATATCTCAGGGGATTTCAGAACATGATGATGGATATGGCCGACCATAAGCCTGAACTGGATGAATTAATATCCATTGTGGAAAACTACTGGTTTCAGGTGATTAAGCGATGGGTGGATATCGGTGCTGATGTAGTTGGTTTTGGCGACGATCTGGGTCTTCAGACTTCTCTGCCTGTAAGTCCAACAACGTGGCGGCGTTATATAAAACCTTCCTATAATCGCATTTTTTCATATTGCCGCCAGAACGATGTCCATGTGTCTTTGCACTCTGACGGATATATTTTGGATATCATACCAGACCTGATAGAATGTGGTGTTTCCCAAATTAACCCACAGGATTTGGTCAATGGTCTGGATAATCTGGAAAATCTGGCCAAGGGTAAATTATATATACATCTGGATATTGACCGACAACAGCTTATGGTGTTTGGCACACCTGATGAAATTGACCGACATATACATGACTGCATAAAAACTCTCGGTTCGCCAAAGGGCGGTCTGAGCATGATCTGGTATGCTTTCCCACCTACGAAGATTGAAAACATCGAAGCTGGCGTAAAAGCCATGCACGAATACGCTGACTACTGGAAATAACATACGGAAGTAAATATAAATGAAAAACCCTGGTATAACCTGGCGTTCCTTACTGATAGGTGCGCTTTTAATTCCGCCTAACGCTTACTGGATAATACAACTGGAACTGGTGTGGGGTGGCACATATCCATCAGTAATTACACTGCTTTTTAACGTTGTATTTACACTGTTTTTTGTCATTGCCATAAATCTTTTGGTTAAGAGATTTTCACCTAAGTCAGCCCTTAGCTACGGTGAAATTTTAACCATATACATTATGATGGCTGTAGGTATATCCCTTTGCGGATGCGATGTAGTCCAGACACTGGTTCATATCGTATCCTCGCCTTATTGGTTTGCCACGCCTGAAAACGAATGGGCTGATACATTTCACTCGCACCTGCCTGAACTCTTTACCCTTTCAGATAGATCAATATACCGGGGTTTCTTTGAAGGTGGAACTACCTTTTGGCAACTGGAATATATACGAGCATGGCTGACACCTATGGCCGTATGGACGGCTTTTGCACTGGTCCTGCTGTTTACTATGCTGTGTATAAATACGGTTCTCCGCAAGCAGTGGGTAGAGCGGGAGCGTCTTACATATCCCATTGTGCGATTACCGGGGGAAATGGCAAAGGGTGATGATAGGGGAAGTATACTCCGCAGTAAAGCAATGTGGATCGGCTTTGCTATTGCTGCAGGTATAAACCTTATTAACGGTTTCAGCTTCCTTTATCCGGCAATACCACACATACCTGTAAAGCACCAATGGGTGTTCAGGTTTGCAGACAGACCCTGGAACGCCGTGGGATGGATGCCTGTATCTTTTTACCCCTTTGCTCTTGGTATAGGTTTTCTTATGCCGCTTGACCTGTCCTTCTCTTGCTGGTTCTTCTACCTGCTATGGAAGGCTGAAAGAGTTATGGGAAGCGCGCTGGGGTTAAATTTACAGGGATATCCCTTTACATCAGAGCAGGCTACAGGTGTATGGATAGGTATATTTGCATTTACCATATGGATAAGCCGAAAACACTTTAAAGGTGTTTTCCTTACAATGTTTGGTAAAAATAATGAGGATGCAGAAGACGATGAGAATGAAGTGATGCCCTACAGGATCGCTATGCTGGGATTCCTGTTTGGTTTAACAGTGATAATACTTTTCTGTATGCAGATGGGTATGTCCATATGGATGGCTCTGTCGTATTTTCTCATATATTTCGCTCTTGGTGCAATGATCACCCGCATAAGGGCGGAATTGGGCCCACCTGTGCATGATCTATACGGCGTAGGGCCTGATTATGTAATAACCCGTATTACTGGAACAAGAAGACTCGGGGAAAGAAACCTGACGGTTATGGCTCTGCTGTATTGGTTAAACCGGGAATCTTACCGCAGCTTTCCTATGGCTCATCAAATGGAAGGATTAAAACTGGCTGAAGGTGGTGCCATACGTCTGCGTCGCTACACCGCGGTTATTATGCTTGCCGGTTTTATGGGCATGATCTCATGCTTCTGGGTTGTTCTGCATTTTGGCTATAAGCTGGGTTCAGAGGTGCGCTTTGGAGGCCCGGCCCGATGGTTTGCCACAGAGGGTTTCAGAAGGCTTTCATCGTGGATGGTATATCCCCAGCAGACGGATTATATAGGTATCGGGATGATGTCCTTTGGATTTGTATTCAGCCTGGCCCTGCTGATTATGCGCATGCGCTTTTTCTGGTGGCCCCTGCATCCTATTGGTTATTCAATCTCTTACTGGTGGGCTATGAATCTTTTGTGGTTCCCTATTTTAATCAGCTTTGTGGCTAAAACTATAATACTGAAATACGGTGGGTTAAACCAATATCGCAAAGCCATGCCATTTTTCCTGGGCTTGATTTTGGGCGAATACATGATGGGTGGAGTATGGAATATACTGGGTATAATATTAAGTCGGCGGATGTATGCTTTCTGGATTTAATATTAAGTTCTTACCCCGTATTTTTTTATAAGGCCGGTATGTATTCTGTCCAGAGCGATACCAAGTATCAGGCTGAATATACCTGCTGACAAAATTATAACTCCCGTTTCCCGACCGCCTAAAGGTGTGGTTACCTTATATAATCCCGGAGCTAATGCTATTTTATTTTCCAATGGAAAAATAATCCATACCAAACCTGTGATTATCGATATTACGGCCAGAACAAGAATAACGATTATAACTACTCCGAATATGGAAATTAGAGTGTGCATTTCATCACCACCAGTTAATTATAATGGTATAGATTCATCAGGACTGCACCCATACAGGCGTCAACCATGCCCGTTGGTTGTTTACCTGAGAAACCCTGAGCTGGTAATAATCTACTTCTTTTTCCGGTGATTCATCTGTAAAACTATTATGTATGGTGTAGCAATCAAAGGGAACAGCTCTATGTATGCGGATTGCTTCTGTCAGCAAACCGCGTATAAAATGAGATCGTGAACCTTCCGCTAGTTCTTCCAGTGTATGTTTATAATAGTTTCCGTTTACGTTAATCTCTATGCTGGATTTTAACGGCATTTCCACCTCGACTATAATTGCCTGGGTGGTCTGATGCTTCATGGTTACGTTGCCTGTGGTATGAGAGTACCATTTACAGCTTTTGTCATCAGCAAAAATTAGCTTGTGGGGTAGGGATTTCTCTTTTACTTCCCTGTCCTGAGGAGCGAGGATCGGGAGACCACTAAAGCATGTCTCAACAGATAATATACTCCCTTCCGATACGGACAATTGACCATCCCATCTGATTTCATTTTCCTTACGACCCCAACCCCATTCGATTCGAACTTTCGCCCGAATTTCCTTTTCTTCAGGTAACTTGCTCTCAAAGCCTGTAAGACATTTAATAACCTTACCGTTTTTCAAAACCTCAACCCTGTCGGGGAAATCACACGTTTCAACATTCAGATTTATCTCCCGTTTACCTGTTTGAGTTATAGTTTGACCCAGTATGGCATCATTTACGGATATATCGGCTTTTATTTTATCTCCGGTAACCGCGTAAGTGCGGCGATTAAGAAAAGCATCCCAGACGGATTCCCGGGTTAATTCCCGGGCATATACGGCCATTCGTCCATCTCCCCAACTTCCGGGATATGCCGAATGGTGGTCTGTTGAGGCCACCAGACCAAATTTACGTCCCTGTTTGTAACCAAATTCGGCTGTGCTCTGGTAATCCCTGGGGCCCATGGTATGGAGCATGGGGTACGGTGCATTATCACTTTCTGAGCATCCGTGCATGGAGTATATTTCTACAAAAGGAGACATGCCTTCGTCAAAGCTATCCCAATTCATCCCGCGATATCCCCTGGGATATCCGATATGGTGGGGTATTACCATTCCAGAATGTGTTTTTATTTTATTTCTCAGTTCCTGTATTGTATCGGCAGTTATTAGTTCACCACGATCATCGGGATAATAAACGCAGTGATCGCCGAATTCGCATGAATGCCACTCATAGCTTATAAAGGTGAGGAAATTTCCCGGATCGTTGTATTTTTGAAATGCCTTAAGGATATTCTGCCAGCTTTTGGCCAACTTCTGGAATCCCTCTGTATGAAAATTGATGATCCGCTCATATTTAGCTCTATCTGTAGGTATATCAGGCCAAAAGGCATGACCTGTTACCGAACAGAAATCAAGCTGTTCTCTGGCCCTGACGAGGGCATCTTCAAGCTTTCCGTGTCCATAGCTGATTCCGCAGTGATTGTGTATGTCACCCCAGTAAAGCTGATAAGGCATTTTTGTCTCCTTATTGTAACTTTTAGGTTAATATCTTTATTTTTGTATTATACTCTTCAGTAGATTATCTGTAAAGTGGAAAGAATAATCCTAAAAAATAGAATTTAAAATAGAAAACAGCCTGCTTAAAAAGTCAGGCTGTTTTTATGGCATAAGAGGGGGTACATAGTAAGTTATCTGGACAGCCATTTATGTCTAGCTATATCCATTCTGCTAACTCATTATATATTATATCTATGGGGTGTGACATACCAATGTCACTGTTAAATAATTATTTATTAAAGAACGTGAGAAACTGTATTTTTTTGATCATCCTGCAATACATCCTGGATAACTCTCCCCAATTCGCTAAGTTCGAAAGGCTTTGCAATAACACTGGAGAATCCATATTCCAGATAGTTGGCCATAATAGGATCGCTGGAATATCCACTGGAAACTATAGCTTTTACTTCCGGATCATAATCTTTTATAACCTTTATCGCCCTGGCTCCTCCCATTCCACCGGGAACGGTTAAATCCATTATCACTAAATCATAAGGTTTATCAGAATTTTTTGCCTCTTTATACATTTGTATTGCTTCTGAACCATCAGACGCGGTTTCTATTTCATAACCAAGTCTACTTATCATCCCGGTTAATGTCTTTCTAACTTCGCTATTGTCATCCATTACAAGGATTTTTCCCTCACCATAAATTATCTCATTCTTTATTGATTTTTTCTTTATTTTAGTTTCAGGGAAAGCTGGAAGATATAAATGGAAAGTAGAACCAACTCCGATTTCAGATTCTACCTCGATATAGCCATTATGCTTTTGTAGTATATAATAGGAACTGGCAAGACCTAAACCATTTCCTTTTTGCTTGGTGGTAAAATAGGGTTCAAATATACGATCAATATATTCCTTTGGTATACCATGACCCTGATCCCGAACTGAAATTTTTACATAGTTTCCCGGTTTTAGAGAAGGTTTATCATTTGCATCCAGGGTGATATTTTCCGCGCTTACCTTTATTGTGCCGCCATCAGGCATTGCCTGGTCTGCGTTTATGGCAAGATTGCTTAAAACTCTTGCTATCTGACCTTCGTCAATATTTACTGCCCACAGTTCATCTGGTATAGAAAATTCCTGTTCGGCTTTTGATTTTGTTAAGGCAAATGCTGTAAACTCCCTGAGAATTTTACCTATATTCATTATCTTTTTAATTGGTTCGCCGCCGTCGGAGAATGTCATTAACTGATTTGTCAGAGATTTTGCATGGATTAAAGCCTTTTCTGAATCCAGTAATTTCTGGGTAATATCTTTAGGATCATTTGATATTTTAGCCGTTGATATATTTCCTATTATTGAAAGCAGGAAATTATTAAAATCATGGGCTATACTACCAGCCAGATTACCAACCGCTTCAAGCTTTTGAATCTTTTGTATTTCTTCCTCAGCTTTTCTCCTTTCCGTTATATCCCTGAATACCAGCACAACACCAAGTAGATCACCTTTTTCATCAGTAATAGGTGCAGCACTGTCGTCAATAGGTATATTTCGTCCATCTTTTGAAAGTAAAATGGTATGGTTAGCTAAACCAACCGTTTTTTTATCTCTGACAACCTTTGCGGCGGGATCTTCCACAGGTTCGCCGGTTTCTTCATTTGCAATATCAAAAACATCTTTAAGTGGTTTTCCAATCGCTTCTTCCTGGGACCAGCCAGTTAATTTCTGGGCTACTGGATTCATAAATTTAATCTGGCAGTTCTGATCTGTGGCTATAACCGCATCTCCAATACTTTTGAGAGTTGTAAATAGCCACTGTTCATTTTCTTTTAGCTTTTTCTCCATTTCATGTTTATACAGGGCCATTTCAATGGTGGTTTTTAACTCGATTTCCTGAAATGGTTTTAACAAATACCCATGAGGTTCGGTAATTTTTGCCCTCTGGAGAGTGCTTTCATCTGCATATGCGGTTAAATATATTACAGGGATATGGAACCGGTTTCGGATCTGGGTTGCAGCCTGAATACCATCCATTTCTCCCTTTAACATAATATCCATCATCACTAGATTGGGAGAAGTTTGCTTCGCTTTTTCGATGGCTTTTTCCCCGGTGGAAACGATTGCAGGAACATCATAGCCAATTTTTTTTAACATCCTCCGTATATCCATAGCTACGATGCTTTCATCCTCAACTACAAGTATCCTTGCCTTAGACACTTTTATTCACTCCTTGTTTTATTTGGATCTGGAAAATCAATGCTGAATTTTGTTCCGCTTATCCCATCAAGTTCAATAGATCCATCAAGCTGCTCCGTCAGGGTGTTGACCAATTGAAGACCTAAGGAATCTGTGTCCTGAAAATCAACGTCCTCAGGAAAACCAATGCCATTATCACCAATGGAGAGTGTAAGCTGATTATTGTCATATTCGTAAAGCTCTATTTTTATAATGTTTTCCGTATCATTTTTTCTGTCTTTCGGGAAAGCATATTTAAGCGAGTTGGACACAAGTTCATTTATTATTAATCCGCATGGAATGGCCGTATCAATATCAAGGGAAACATCCCTGACATCTACAGATAACCTTATCCCCTGTGATGCCGCCCCATACATGCGTAACAGGTATTCTGCCAGATCCTGTATATATCCGGCAAAATCAATACTGGCCAGAGTTTCGGATTGATACAGCTTTTCATGGATAAGGGCCATAGATTTTACCCTGTTTTTGCTTTCGTTAAACATTGATAAAGCCTGATCATCATCTATATAGCCGGATTGAAGACTCAGTAAACTTGATATAATTTGCAAGTTATTCTTAACTCTGTGGTGTATTTCTTTTAACAATACTTCTTTTTCTTTCAAAGATGCTTTTGTCTGATCTTCGGCCAGTCTTCGCTTCAGGGATACTGCTGATTGATTTATGAAAGTTTCTATTATGTCTTTCTTCTCAAAGATTATATT
>WJIO01000109.1 GCA_014730235.1 Candidatus Poribacteria bacterium | reverse complement strand
CTCATTTTTCTTCATACATTCTCTGGTTTTACTCAGGTCAAAATAGTAACCGGGAAGCTGGGACTTTTCTGTGAATTTCCATGCGGCGTCACTTAAGCTTATAAAACCAAGCCCAGGAGGTGTCATTAAACCCTTCTGAGAACCGGAAACCACTACATCTACATGCCAATTATCCGTTTGCAGCTCAACAGCACCCAATGCGCTTACTGCATCAACAACTAAGAGTGTATTGTCACGTTTATTTACAACTTCACCAAGTTCCTTTATATTATGATGAATACCTGTAGATGTTTCACACAAAGTTGAGTATACACACTTGATATTCGGTTTTTCATCCAATTTCTCTTTAACAACCTCGACATCAACGGCATGGCCCCATTCCAAATCCACCGGATGAACCTTCACATTATATGCTTCACAAATTTCCCCCCATCTCTCACCGAATTTCCCCCCTTTGATAACCAAAACTTCATCTCCTGGCGAAAGAAGGTTGACTACCGCGCTTTCCATTGCCCCTGTGCTGGAAGCCATAAGTATCAGAACATCGTTTACCGTCTGGAATACATATTTTAGCCCATCCTTAACTTCGGCCATAACCTGCCGAAATTCCTCAGTGCGATGGTGTATAACAGGTCTGGCCATAGCCAGAAGAGCATCCTCAGAAACCGGGACAGGCCCTGGAGTCATCAATCTGTTCTTCATAATATTATTATCCCCCTAAAATAAAGAGGTTATTATTTGTTTTCATAATCATATTTGGTATTATTTATTATCTTCATATCTTCCCATACAGTCAAGTAAAAATCTTTGGCTCTTCCAGGATTTAGTGTGGTAATGAAGAAAAATCAAAAGTTATACAGGAAAAATCTATTTTGCTTTTCATTCTTGTCTCCGCAGGAATGAAAAGCTGAGATAATTTTCAAATTACAAATTATTACCATAATCAAACCGGAAGAGCCAAAGTTTTCATGGACATAAATTTTATGTTTGGTAAGGTTAAAATTTGATTGTATTTTTACTTTCTTTTGGTATAATAGATTTATATCTTCATTTAAGGACTATGATAAAGAAATACAAACTGATATTCCTCAAAATTAACTAAAATATGATCTACAGGAGCTTTATAAGGCCTTCTGGGATACCAAAACGAGGTAAACAATGACAAGCAGAGAAAGGGTGTTGAAGGCCTATCGGCATGAGGAAGTAGACCGAACACCTATAGGTGAGATGTATGAAATGGCTCCGCCTACCCGTGAGGTTGTATTGGGTAAAAAATGCGGTTTTACCGAGAGAATGGAGATGCTCAGAGATGCCTCATGGCAAACTATAGTTGAAACAGAAGCTCAGGAGATTATTGATATTGCCGTCAAGTTGGGTTTTGATATGATCGGTGTAAGACGTAATATCACCCCGGATTTTGAACGACCTCGCCCTCTCTCCAGATACAGATGGGAAACCAGCAGTATAATTCATGAATATCTACCGGAAAGCAACATAACCAGAACTATCTCAAAAGGTGATGAATCTTCACCCCGAGATGAATATATAAATAAGGAAACTGTATCAGTTCCTGAACCTGCTTTTTATGTTTTCCGTCGGGTTAAAGAACTTATGAAGGAGCAAGGAATTGAACTTGCTATTTTTTCACCCCTTTACGCTATCCCCGTTGCTGTCCTGGGCGCAAGGCTGGCATGGTTTGTCACTGATCCTGAAAAGCTCCATGAATATTATGATGAATGTACTCGTAATGCCATTAACTCGGGAACAAAGCTGGTGGAGATGGGCGCTGAAGTCATCGGATTAGGCGGCGATCTGGCATCTGATAAAGGTCCCATGATTTCACCACAGCATTTCCGGGAATTCATTATGCCTCAGATACGCAAACAGGCTGATGCTTTACATAAGCTAGGGGTGTTTGTTAATAATACTTCTGATGGTGATCTCTGGCCCATTCTGGATGACTTTCTGATAGGAACCAACGTTGATGGATTTGGTGAGATAGATAAAGCCGCTGGCATGGATATGGCCAGGTTAAAAAGGGAATACGGAGATCGCATCTGTTTTGTTGGTAATCTGGATATAAGGTGGACATTCACAAAAGGCACTCCGGATGATTGCAGAAAGGAAATGGTCAAGTGTATTCAGGATGGCTGGGGTAACGGAGGGCATATCATCTGCACCAGCAATCTGGTTCATAAGGATGTTAAACCAGACAATTATCTCGCTGCTGTGGATGCCTATCACGGATATTTTGGTTGCTGATCATCAGGAATTATTTTACATAAATTCTTGAAATTTTTGGGTTAATTCGACACAAAACTTCATAAGATATAGTATCCATCTTTTCTGCCACTTCGTCGGCTGTAATTTCCTGATCGTCCTGTTTACCTATTAGAACAACTTCATCACCGATAGAAACTCCCGGTATATGTGTCACATCACATAAACACTGATCCATACATATTGTACCTATTACAGCCGCCCTTTTTCCCCTGATAATAACCTCACCTTTGTTAAACAAGCTTCTGCTGTATCCATGTCCATATCCCGCAGCGATAGATGCCACAAGAGTTTTCTTATATGTGGTATATCTGCGACCATAGCTAATATCCTGTCCGGGTGGCAGTTCCTTCAGGTAAAATATCTTTGTCTTAAAGCTGAGGGCTGGTTTTAAATCCAGTCCATAGTGATCTTTGGATGGATACAATCCATAAGTTATAAGTCCCGGTCTAACCATATTAAAGTATGATTCCGGAAACCTTAGGATGGCAGCACTGTTGGCCGTATGTTTTACAGGAATACGAATTCCCGAATCTTCCAGTTGTGATAATGTTTGCTTAAAGCGCGAAAGCTGAAGTTCTGTAAAATCTCTGTCTGTTTCGGCTACGGCGTAATGGCTCATTATACCTTCCATTGTGAGGGCAGGAAAAGCTAAAGCTGACTTTATAAAATCTAAAGCGTTTTGATAGTTTACGCCTATCCTGTTCATTCCTGTATCAATCTTCACATGGACTCTTGCTTTTTTCCCGCATTTTTCAGCCGCTTTTGACAAAGCTTTACAGGTGTCTAACGTGCACACAGTCTGAGCTATATCATGTTTAACAACAGTTTCAGCTTGTCCAGGCAGTATGCCGCAGATAATCAAGATTGGGTGATCAATACCAGCCTGCCGCAGTTCAACAGCTTCCTCTACAGTGGCAACTCCTAGCATATTAACACCTGTATTAGTTGCCGTTTGTGCAACATTCACTGCGCCATGACTGTAGGCGTTATCTTTTATTATGGCCATAATACCGGCATTATAGGCTTTGACTTTTGCCTTTATTTGATTTATATTATGGGATATAGCGTTTAAATCTATCTCAACCCAGGTAAGCATAATTTTTAAATTTATTGGACTCACGTTTTAAAACGTGAGTCCAATATATAAATTCTATATATCTTCAATTTTGGGAAAAAGAATAGTTGCCCTCTTTGCGCCACACGTCAAGAATTAATTCATAACGTTCAAGGCGCATGCCTGTAAATATGCAGTTGCTGGTGGAAAAGACATACCCTCCACCCGGCATACCGCTTTGTATGGCGTATCGAGCCGATTCAATACATTCCTCATCAGTTCCTGTAGTCAGCATACCGCAGTTTACATTCCCGATAAGGCAAACTTTGTCTCCATATAATCTTTTTACCTCTGCGATATCCACATCACCCTGGGGATCCAGGGAATGTAAAGCATGGGGATTAGCGTCAACCAACTGATCCAGTATTGGCATTATATTGCCGTCGGTGTGTTTAATAACATACTGGTCTAAATTCCGATAACCCGCAATAAGACGTTTAAGGTAAGGGGTAACAAATTCAGCAAACCACTCAGGTCTTAGAAATGGACCGGTATTAAAGCAGTAATCACTGCACAGTGCCCAACCGTCTATGCCTCCATGCTGTGCAAAGCGTTCTCCTCTGGCCAATGCGTTATCTACGCGCCTTGCAGCTTCATCCTTTACTTCGTCGGGTTTTTCCACCAGTCGGGCAACCCATTCGGTCATATTTGTTCCCGATGGTATTCCGTAAGTTGCGTCACCGTGCATCATCAGGAAAAATTCATTATCGGTTTTATCCCGGACAATATCAATAAGCCTCATGGCCTCGTCTTCACTACTTGGATTGGGATGCAAAAATATCGCGCTGTGTTCGTATCTAAGGGCTGTATTAATGTGTATATCGGCTATATCTTCCCTGTGGTATTGACGTTCTTCATCTGTCATCTGATCCCATTGACGATAGCTTCTGTGGCTCGGATGAACCTTACCAAATGCCTCCATAGTCAAAAAGAAAACCAGCTCAAAATGGGGAACTCTACCGGGAATTGGCTTTAACTCCAAAGCTGATATAAAGCGTTCTCTTGGTGTCATGATTTAGTTCCTTTATAACTCTGAATTCACATCTACCCATCCACCGTCAGCTTCATAAGCCGAACGATACATGGCATCCAGTATAGACTGGGATTTTCTTCCTTCCCGACCAGGACATAATAATTCCCCCTCGCCTCTAACAGCAGCAGCAAAGTTATCTGTGGCATTTATCCATTCCAACTTACCTTCAATAGGCGGTCTATCTGCCCATGCGTTGTCATAGAACCATCGGATAACAGATTTCTGGAACGGGCCTCCGCTGGCTGAGAAATACGCTCCTTCTGTTCCTGATACCTCATACTGACGATACCATGTGGAATGGGGATAGCATGTAGTGGCGTAATATGTAATTATAAGACCGTTATTATATTCCCATACAGCCGTTCCCAGGTCTTCTGCTTCAATGTCGTGATTTTGAGTCCATATATCACATTTAACCCTTGCCGGTATACCCAGGGTAAAAGCAACTTCATCCAGATTATGTATGGCCTGATTTGACAATACACCACCGCCATCCCATCGCCTTGTACCACGCCAGCCGCCGTTAGAATTGAAATATGCCATAGTCCTGAGAACCTTCAGACCGCATGTGCTGTAAAGCAGCTTTCCGAACATTCCGTCTTTAATGCATGCTCTGAGGGTGTGGGTTTCAGTCACAAATCTTCGGTCAAAGTCGATACCCAGTATAAGACCTTTTTCCTCAGCTTTTCGGATTTCCCGGTCGCATGCTTCCAGGGATGCTTCCATAGGTTTTGTACTCAATACATGCTTTCCAGCTTCCAGTGCCTGTATTGCTACTTCTGCATGATTGCCAGTTTCAGTAACCACATAGATAACTTCCACCTCATCGTTATCCAACCATTCTTTGAGATCAGTTGTGTAAGGAACATCGCATTCTTCAGCAGTTCGTTTTGCTCTTTCTTCCACAATATCGCACACACCAATTAAGCGGTTTCCAGTGGTATTTTTAACCTGTTTGGCCCTGCTGTGTCCCATACCCAATCCAACCACTACAAAACCAACAGGATCATCAGACCAGGGACGCACTATTCCCTTATCTGATCTGTTTTCCTCGAATAATCCACCGGGAGCGGCGGATGGCCAGGCTTTCTTAAGAACATCTACAACCTGCTTGGACATCTCCACATTACTTATAGAGCGATCCGGATTATGGGTTTCAACACTTACGGGCCCCGGCAAACCTGCGTTATGGCATATATTTAATACTTTGTCATAGGGGATCGTTTCATCTCCCAGACCTTCAATAGCGCATTGGGCTTTTACGTGCAGTAACTTGGATAGCTGGGCTAGTCTCAGGATATAAGCATCTTCATCTTTACGCCTTTCTTCATCATTCCAACCGTTACAGACATCCCACGCAAGACCCCAGCTAGTTACACCCAGGGCATCAACAATAGTTATTACTTCATCGGCAGTAACGCCGCAGTTTTCAAAGGTCATTATAAGACCGGCTTCTTTGGCTCTTTCAGCCAAAGGCCCAAACATATCCAGGACTTTCTGTTGTTCATCAGGCCTGACTGCTAACTGGCCAGCCAGTTCCCTTGGCGGCTGCCAGTAGAAGAAAGACCTCACCATTCGACAGTCCAGAGCGTCAGCAGCCCGGATAATACCCTCAAGTTTTTCTGCTTCGGCCTTTTGTCGTTCCTTGTCCGGCAGATGCACTTTTGCCAGGGAGGATTGCAGACATCCAACCTTCATACCGTGGTCGTCTATAAGCTTTCGTAATTCAGGAAGTTTTTCTGGAGGCAGCGCTTCAGCAGCTTTACCAAAAACCCTACCCCTGAGGTCAACATATTCCAACCCCCAGGATTTTATTATCGGTAAACCTTCCGTTATATCAACACCTAATTCATCGGTAAATATGGATAAATACATCCTCTTTTCCTTTCCTGATTTTTTGAGCGAGTTTCAATATAGTCTATACCTTTTACTTGCCATTCCCTACTTGGTATAATTTATCAACGCTAATGCCTGTATTATACAATCCTGAGCCGGGAAAAGCAAGTGCGGAATATCTCCACCAAGTAAAATTTACCCCTGAAAATACCAACCAAGCATAAAATTTATGTACGTGAAAACTTTGGCTCTTGCGGTTTAAGTATGGTAATAATTTGAAAATTCTCTCAGCCTGTCATTCCTGCTTTCGCAGGAATGACAGCATATAGTAGTTTCTTATCTTTAACACACTCAACCCGGAATAACCAAACTTTACTTGTTACCCAGTTCTTCGCAATAACACAGGGACATAAATTTTATGCTTGGATCCAGACAAGAAATTTATGCTTTGAAATACCAACGGAAATTTGACATTTGTTTCTATTCCTGTTATTATCCCTTGACTTCACTCTAAAAATACATGCTTATCATCAGAATTCTGATATTGCAATTCAGATTTCTGAAAATAATTACTTTGAAAGGTTGAGTTATGGATAATATTACATATTTTGATTCCTGCTGTTACTTGGGTAGGCACGTTCACATGAGCGGAGATCAACCTGAGACCGCTGATGAAATTATATCTTTAATGGATCACTTTTGTATTCATGAATCTCTGGTCATAGATGTTTTATCCCGTGAAACCAACCCTATGGCCGGCAACCGGAGAATAGTAGAGAGAACCAAAGATCATACTCGGCTGCATCCGGCCTGGGCTGTGTTGATGACTCAAAGCCAGGAATTACCACCTCCAAAGGAATTGGTTGCACAAATGCAGGAGTTTGATGTAGGCGCGTTATATATGTTTTATGGCCAGTTTGATATAAGGCTGGATGAATGGGGTGTTGACGACCTTCTTGAGGTACTGGAGGAATTTCATGTCCCTGTTTTTATGTGTCCCATCAACTGGCGTATGGTATCTATGGATGTTACCGACTGGTCGAATATAGTAAGGATATGCAGGAAATTTCCCCAACTACCTGTTATTGTTACCGAAAGCCGTACATACAAAAGCCAGAGGGCTGCCTATGCTGCCCTGGAAGCCTGTCCGAATCTCAAGTTTGACATTTCATCCTGGTGGCTGCACAGGAGTATAGAATTTATATGCAAAAACTGGGGAGCAGAACGCCTGGTTTGGGGTTCTCAGCTTCCTGAGCGTAATCCGGGAATACCCATGATGCAGTTGAATTACTCCGATATATCCCATGAAGAGCTATCCATGATAGCCAGCGGAAACATGCGAAAAATGCTTTCATGGAATTCCAGCATAGAGTTTATTGACAATGTGGATTTCAGCGAACCTGTTGATAACCTTCATAAAAAAGCCAGAGAGCGTTTATCTTTAGCTGATGAAGACTTTGATGATTGTCATGGGCATATCGGTTGGTGTACACCCCATCATGTAGTCCATGATAAACCGGAAGACTTAGTCAAAGAGATGGATAAGTTCGGTATCCAGAGGTGTTTCGTATTCAGCCTTGAGGGGGTTTTTGGCGATGAAACATACGGAAATGAAGAGGTGGCAAAAGTAATACATCAGTTTCCGGATCGGTTCATCGGTTTCACGTTGCTTAATCTGAATCATGGAGAAAAAATTGTCGGTAATGAGCTACAGAGAGGGCTGGAAATGGGCATGAAAGGTGTTAAGCTAATTAACGATTATCATGGCTACCCACCGGAAGGTAGTCTTGTAGATTTCGCCTGTGAATTTACCCATGAGCATAACCTGTTTATCCTTAACCATAACTGGGGTTCGCCGGCTCAGATAGAACGACTGTGTAAGACATATCCCAAAGCCTGTTTCATAACTGGACATGCTACAAAAGCCTATGCAGAAGTGACAAAAAAGGTCGATAATCTATACATTTGCACCTGTCCTCTGCTTCGTCTTGGTGATGCGGAACACTACGTTAAAATATACGGTGCTGACAGGATCATGTTTGGCTCTGATCTTACGGACTTACCTATCGGCTGGGGAATGGCCCAGGTGCTTTACGCCAATATATCCGAAAAGGATAAACGTTTGATTATGGGTGGTAACATGCAGAGGCTTTTGAAGGAAAAGATGATGTCATAAGAATTGGCATAGTAGTTGCAATTATATTAAGCAGTTAATCCAAAAGAAATTTCAAACTGTCTGAGAAACATTGCAAGGAGGCAAAGACAATGTATAAAAAAACTGCTTTGTGTTATATCGGCATTATGACTTTATTCATAGTGCTTTCTGTTAGTGCATCTGCTATGCCGCAGATTATTGGTGATGTTGAAACTGATTTTGCCGTTTATACACCATATACTGTTGATGTTATTCCTAACGTACCGGAATATTTCACCGGCCCGAAATTGGAGAACGTAACCAACCGGGATCAGTTTGTCTTTACCGATGGGGAAGTAGAACTGCTGACTAAAAACTACTTTACGGCTAAACCCAGCCAGTTTAAACAGGTATACGATGTATACAACTACTGCCAGAAAAAAGGTATACCCATATTTGTAACTACTGATTCCATGCTGCACACCTACCATATCCTCTTTGATTACAGCTTGAGGATACTGGAAATACAACGTTTCTTTGACGATCTTATGCACCTTAATCGGGCTATGCTGGAAATATCAATATCCCAGTATGAAGCTGCTTCTGAGCCATTGGCCAAAATCGCAGCTTTGAAAAACATAGCCTATTTTACAGTGGCAAACATACTTTTGGAACCTTCTACAAATATTTATCCTGATGCAAGGGAACTGGTAGAGGCTGAACTTCAGCTAATTGATGCCCATGAAGGTGGTTTTCCATCACCTATATTCGGCTATAAAGAGGACTACAGTCAGTATGTTTCCCGAGGACATTATACACGAAATGAGGCATTTAAAAAGTATTTCCGCTCTATGATGTGGTATGGGAGAATGATGTTCAGGCTTAAGCCCAGGGAAGGTATAGAAAAAGCCAGGGAAGAGACATTGCAAGCACTGCTTATCGTGGCTGCCATGAATAAAGATAGGCTAATTGATTCTGAACCCCTGACTGATGTATGGGACAGGATATACCAGCCCACCGTATTTTTTGTGGGTAAATCCGATGATCTGAATGTGTATGAATATATGGAACTCATGGTAGAAATATATGGTTCTGATTTTGGTGAATTAACACCGGACCAACTGGCTGATCAGGATAATCTGGATGTTTTTATAGAAGAAGCTCTGGAACTTCGAAGCCCTATGATTAATTCATCCTTCCTGTTTACCATGAAAGATTTAGATATGACCAAGGGTTTCAGATTCATGGGACAACGTTTTATCCCTGATTCCTATATGTTTACACAACTGGTTGATGATAATGTAATCGGCAGGTATTTCCCTAAAGGCCTTGATGTAATGGCTGTTTTAGGCTCTCAAAGGGCCTACGATATTCTGATGGAAGTATACAATGAAGGTAGGTATCCAAAGTATACGGATCAGATGGAAAAGCTAAAAGATGAATTCTCATCTATGGATGAAGAGATGTGGGCACAGAATCTTTACTGGAACTGGTTGTATGTGCTTATGTCTCTACTGAATCCCAAACCTGAAGGCTATCCTGTGTTCATGAGAAACGAAGCCTGGACGGACAAAGAACTTGCTACTGCTCTGGGTTCATGGGCTGAACTCCGCCACGATACTATACTTTATGCAAAGCAAAGCTACACCGTTGAAACATCCATGCCCATGGGGCCAAAACTTATAAAAGGTTACGTTGAGCCTAACCCGGAATTTTACGCCCGTTTAGCTGCTCTTGCCCGGTTTACAAGGGAGGGTTTATCCAGCCGAGGGTTAATGTTGAATGAGTTTAAAAGTAAATTCAAAGAAATGGAAGAATTGCTCCTGGAACTCAAGGAAATATCCGAGATAGAACTCCGGCAAAATCCTATAAGTGCTGTAGAACCAAGCCCAGAAATAAGCACAGAACAATACGGTCTGATCAACAATATCGGTGGAATCCTAGAAAGGATAACTACTTTTGAACCGGAAACGGCAGGTCAAATTCAGGGTGATGCGGATGAGGAAATGGCAATTATAGCCGATGTTCATACCGATCCCAACAGCAACAGCGTACTGGAAGAGGGAGTTGGCTATCCTATGAACATCTTCGTAATTGTATCTGTTGATGGAGGAATCCGTATAGCTCAGGGTGCTATGTTTGCATATTATGAATTCAAATGGCCCATGAATAACCGTCTTACCGACGAAAGCTGGCAGGAAATGCTGAAGAATAATCCACCGGATATGCCTGTGTGGATGAATACCTTCATGGATATGCCAGTGATTAAGGTAATGGGTGAAAGAATTGGCGTTATGCAGAATTCTCCCTGGATGCCGACGGAGATCAATGTAACTATAAGTCCTGAACTTGTAGAGATCGGGGAAAGTATAACAGTGGAAACCAGTATATTCGGAAATATTGAAACACCACCAAAGATAATCCTTCGCCAGAATAATACTGTGGCTGAATCCAGTATGAATAAAAAACCTGATACGGTCTTTATTTCTGAATATATAGGTTCTCTTGATACTTCAGACTTTACACCCGGAATGGCCAGTATTACTGTAAGAGGTAAAATAGGTGAGGAGGATGTGATTTTCAGTAAGGACCTTGTATTGGAAAACACTACAGCAGTCCATGATTCCGATGACAATTCGCCGGAAAATATTGTTCAGAAGACAAAATTAAGAAATAAAGTATACAACGCATTCCCTAACCCCTTCAACCCCGATGTCTGGATACCCTATGAAATCATGGAAGCCGCCAGTGTTACTGTGGAAATCTATAACGCCGCCGGTCAACTGGTGAGACAGATAGATCTGGGATATAAAATGCCCGGTAGATACATGGAAAATGGTAGGGCCATTCACTGGGACGGCTTAAACGAAAGCGGCGAAAAAGTCTCCAGCGGCATGTATTTCTATAGAATCCAGGCCGGGAATTTTACCGCTGTGGGCAAAATGACAGCGGTAAAATAATTATAATTCCTCGCCAATGGTTTTATCATTGAAGTCAGGGCTGTTGATCCTGGAACGATCCAGGCCGAATCTCAGAATTTTGGCCCCAAATCACAGGAAATATTATGCGTGTTGACTATAACTAAATTCGGTGCCACACAGAACGCGCTAAGCCTTAAGGTTGGCCATGTGCTGTTGGGAAGCTTGAAATTGATCGCATGACATTATATAAACTAAACAGAAATAGAAAACGCCTCGTTTTTCATTAACGAGGCGTTTTCTATTTCTGTTCTTTTAGTAATCATTAAGGAACTATAATAAATGGGAATGGACTGGGTGCGTAAATTCCCCAATCTCTAAGCCAGGGGGCATATGAAAATTTAACTCCACCAAAAAATGCCCAATTACCCGGTTCATCGGGACATTCAAGACCTAAACTGAGGTTATAAGTACCGGCTTCCGGCAGATATATGCAATGCCATATATCTCCGCTGGATTCCGGATAAATCAAGGCTTCTTCCTCTCCAAGCCAGACGTAGAGGAATTTTACATATCCAGGTCTTTTAATGGTTACCAATAAAGACATGTTAATATAATCACCAACTGCTATTTCTTTATTTTCCGGGTATCTTGTATAGATATCGGGGCCAATATACTGACTGACCAGATTAATCCTGCCAAACGGCAGCAGTGATGTTGCAGGAGAGCCATCCGGATCAGCTTTTTCTACGCTTATATCTACCCCATCCATTATTGTTGCACCGGCAATAGTTCGATTTAGGTTAAACAAAGATGGTGCAGCGGATACATCCTGTTCTTCTACGGCTTCTACCGTTGTATCTTCCACATCACAACCAATAACGAGTATTACTAACATCAATGCGGAAAGTACTGCAAGGGATTTCTTATACATAATCCTCCTCCTTTTTAATTATCCTTTGTTAATAGGTTATCTTAGTCTGCTGTAATTGAAAACCAATTTGGTTCAGGGGAATTCCATCCCCATTCTCTTCTCCAGGGAATCAATCCACCAATAGAATATTTTACAGCACCCATAAAGTAATATGTACCGGGTAAATTTGGTGCTCCGCCGGGTAACTGAATTGACATACGAGTTATACCCGGAGTATCCACATATTTTTCCCACCATAACTGATTTTCAGACGGCGGCCAGACTATGGTATCATCACCAATCCACAGGAACAGGCATTTCACTGTTCCCCTGTATCTGGCGTTAAACCACAGCGTCATGTAAAAATCATCGCCTACGCTATAGGTCCGGGTGAGTTCAATAGTATCATTTCCGGGATATTGATCAACCAGATCTAAAGCTCTTAAAGAAAATGATGCGTTATCAGCAGCTGCATCTAATTCAACAGGATCATCCACTGCCACAGCACCAAGCTGAATTGAGTCAAATTTATTTCTTTCAATAGACCTTGCAAGACGATGTAATTTAAACATGGATGGAGCCGCTGCAACAGTTTCAGTTGGCTGTTCTGCCAATACAGGAGAACTTTCTTCTGTATCACAACCGACAAAAACGATCATTAAGCCAACAAGAAATGCAAATATTAGCAAAAACCTTGATCTCATAATGTCCCTCCTGAATCAATTTAATTAAGATCAATTAATGCTTTTAACTCCTTTACTCTCAGGTATTAACAAACTCATCGTTTTTCCTGAAAAGCAAAAATGTTAAAACAAAAACCTACTGTATTTTCAAATTATACAGCAGAATATACTAAAACGCTATATCTATAGTCGCTGTATGTCTTATAATGCGGTTTTAGAACATAGCGCTGCCGTATGATACAAGTCTACCTCTAAACAATACGTTTGTCAACTGGAAATAAGGCTTGTGGCAATAATATTACCATATTAATCAGTTAATTATTTGATCCTGATCTCTGAAGGTTCACATAGCTTTTTTAGTTCTGGAATATCAAACTGTTCCAGAAGTCCAAAGCAAAACAAAGGTGGATATTGCTCATAATCAACATGATCCAGTATAAGGTTTTTCAGGCTTTCAGGACAGTCTATTGCATACACAGCTTTTATACTTTCGTTATTTAAGGCGCAGGCGCATATAGAGGCAATACCCGAGTTCCAGCCGTTGCTGTGTATTGATACACTGTCAACCCCGTTTGCCCTGCATATCCATTCTGCCAGTATAACCAATTGAGCTACCTGTATTCCTAATGGTCTTTCACCTACTGCCGAAACCATCATAGCACACTGGGAAGGAGGACATTTGTCAGATACGCTTTCACCGATGAATAAGGGATCAACGGCTACTACGGTTTTACCCTCTGCCAGCAGTTTCTTCGCTGTTTCTGCTAACGACGCTTTGCCTTTATCCCCAAACAAAATAGCCACCGGGCCGTCAGAATCTTTTGAAGGTTTAATCATTACAACAGGAACAGTCCAGTCATCGTTTACAGACATCTTATACCATTTTGCTGTTTTGCCCTGGCTAGATGCTTCCGCTATTATTAAGAGTTCAGTTTCCATTGGTACTATGTTCAGAATGTCAACTAGCCTTTCAAATGCTTCATATTTCCATTCTTCCAGTTCGTCCTCATCTTCTGGCGGATCTTCTTCTCCAGGCAGATCATCTAAAAACTGTTTTGCCAGGGTAAAGAAATTGGCATTATCATCAGGAATACCTACCACCAGGTCGTCATACTCCAGAACTTCATCATCTGAAGGGATTTCTTCATCAATCCATTCTGATTCAGTCAGGAAACACCTGTTGATAAACTTGTAAAAACGTTCCCTGTTGTCTTTATCGTAGTTATGCGTTCCCGGATCATAATTAGTGTGGTAGTGGAATCTATCTTCTGCGTCAAACAACTGGTAAAAAGGTATTATCGGCTTATATACCGATATCTCAGACCTGTAGGATTGGAAACAGCAATCATCTTTTTCATTGTAAATGAGCAGTGCATGACGCGGGGCCAGCATGGCCGTCAAATGGGTATAATCAGCTATAGTTAGCAGATCAGATGGATTCTGTTCCAGATCGCCCACATCCTCACGAAATTGGGTTCGGTAGTCCAGACCGATGTAACCGGCATTTGGTGTTGTGGCTGAAATCCTGGTGTCCAGAGAACTCAGAATTATAGTCTGCCAGCCGCCGCCGGAGAGTCCGGTCATGGCTATCCTTTCCGGGTCTGAATTGGCGTGGTCTTCCAGCACATCAATTCCCCTCTGAATGGCCAGGAAGAACACCGACAGGCCTCTGACTCCGCATAAGTCCAGATAGGAAAGACGATTGTGCTTGTAATCATCGCCGCTTAACTCGCCGAAAAACAACCATTCAGGATGCAAAGCCAGCATTCCCCGCTTGGCCAGGTTTATACATCGAATCTGCTCATAATCAATAGTCTTGCCTGGAGGACCGACATGACCATTCACGTTTAATATCCCCGGTACACTCTCGCCAATCTCCGACGGTTCATAAAGCAAAGCGGGGATCCATAGACCGGGTAATGCTTCGTATCGCAGTTTTCGGATAACGTAACCTTTGTCCGTCTCAATTACATCTCCCCAGACCACATCAGGCTTGCCTTCATACCATTCCGATGGAACGCCGCCGAACACTATTTCATCCAGAATCTCCTCCCTCATCTCCTGGCTTTCTTCTTCCCATTCTTCGGCAGTTTCCGGCATTTCCAGTTCAGGTATAAAGCTTCTAATGTATTTTTGTATCTCAGTCCTGAATTCACCGGGATTTAAGACAGGTTTCTGCAACCATTCATCTATTATATCAGCCGGTTGATCTTCAGCAGCAGAAAAAACAGACGGCAGTATCATCAGATATACACCTATAAGCATTTTATCCTCATTTCTGTTGAAGTGTATCAACAAATCGTCTTAGTTCCAGTTCTAACCCCGTAGCTATACGGGGATATTTGTTTATAACGTTGTTTAATTCTTGGGGATCGGTCTTACGATCATATAATTCTGGTGGACGGCTTCCGTCTATAGGCAGGAGATATGTCCATTCTTTACTTCGGGCATACCATTCCCGGTTGTGATGTCCACCAAAGGCCAGGTCCCGAATACTCTCAATCTCTCCGGCCATCAAAGGGAGTAAGTTGCAGCCACCCAAGACCTGTCTTTTTTGTCGTGTTACCAGGTCTTGCGGAAATATATTTTCGCTTTTGCTTGATTGATCCGGCTCAGTAAATTTCATGGTGAGTTTATCCGACTTAATACCTACAGCTTCCAGCACTGTTGGCAGCATGTCCACCGTCTGGACTATGGCATCAACCTCTTTACCTGCGCCTATACCTTCAGGATGTCGGATTATCCAGGGAATATGTATAAGCTCCTCGTAATTTCTGGGTCGTGCTTTGCGTATATAGCCATGTTCACCGAAGGGTTCGCCATGATCTGTGCTGTGGACAATCAGGGAGTTATCGTATAAGCCTAAATCTCTGATCCTGTCCAGCAGCACGCCAACCCATTTGTCCACAAAGGTAACTTCTCCGGCGTAGAGATTCTTGGTGTGCCGCACCTCGTCTGGTGTCATATAGCCTTCTACATCTCCGGGGACAGGATCAACCAGGTCAGGGCCGTTATAATCTGGATCAGTATACATGCGATTATAAGGTGCAGGCGGATCCCAGGGTTCGTGGGGATCAAACATATCAACCCACAGGAAAAGTTTGTCCTTCTGTTTTTTGGTTACATATTCCAGCCATCGTATAGATTCTCTGGCTACCCTTGCTACATAATAATCCTCTTCAGTCTTTCGGACTGAGCAGTTTTTAAGATATTGCTCTATACGCTTGCGCCATGTTTCGTTACTCTCCCGGCCTTCGCCACCCCTGTAACGGTGTATAGTTGATTCATCGGGATTTACCTTAACATCAGGATCAACTATCCAGGGATCATATTCCTGACCCCTTACAAATACAGTGGTATCGAACCCACGACCGCAGTTATATACCGGTTTATGCATATGGTACACATCGGTTATAAAAGCCGATGTAAAACCCTGATCCCACAGTATTTCTGCCATCAGGTAATCTTCTTCGGTAAAAGGTTGCCATCCGGCTTCATGGAAATGATATTTGCCTGTCCACCAACCTCTACGAGTAGGCATTGTGGGCAGATTTTCGCTGTAGGCATGCAGAAATTTAGTGCCTTCAGCCGCTAGCCTGTCAAGATTGGGAGTTTTTACATGTGAGCCATAGCATCCCACATGATCAACCCTCAAACTGTCTGTAATTATTACAATAATATTCATTTACTTCCTCCTGATTTATTTGAATCTCGTCATATCTCTTAAAAATTGTTCCTTTTTTACCAATATTTAAAGGCATAAGTTGATATTCCACCAAAAATTCCTATTAGACTCCATAGACTTCCGATTACAAATTCACCAAGTATAAGCCCTATAAAAAGGGGAAAAGCGCTTCGGTATTTTCTTATTCCACCATATTTGAGTATAATAGTTTTCAGCATCCATCCCATCAGCAGAGATGCCCAGAACCACTGCATTGAGTAATCATCAGCCAGGGCGTAACCTAAGGGATGCAAAGTCCACCAGAAAAAGCGCGTCCTTAAAAATAACAATATTATAGTAAACAAGAAACCTATGCCCATAAACGATAGGGCAGGAATATCACCGTTGGATGGATAGGCCAGCCAATTTTGCAGACGCTGAAAAGGCTCACGTCCAAAGGCATTTACGGCGTAACCGGCTATTCTGGCGGATGCACCAAGTCTATAAAATCCATCCAACAATATCCACATGGCAGCTATAATCCCGATGCATGCTCCCATCATCATGGTAACAAACATTCGGGATTCACTCATACCAGTTTCATGAGCAATTTTAAAGGCTTCCAGAGAATGGGGCATAGGATGGGAACGATAAGCCCGGTTGAATGAATAGAATAATGAAAACATGGTTAAATTCTTAGCACCCAGCCGTCTTGTTCCCATTGCATGGGCGAGGACTTCTCCGGGGCCCATGCGATGTAAATCATGGGCGGGAACTCCTAATTCTGCCCTCATCCTGGTTATCGCTAAAGACAGCAGGAAATAAATCCCAAAGAAACCCAAAATTACGCCAATGGACATACCCGTTCTGATACAAAAAGTTATAATAAATGCTAAACCGGCAGTTATACCAAGTAATGCAAAGGTGTAATTTTTCCTGTCGTTTGTCGTATCCGGCGTTTTTTTGAATACTATTTTTATAATATTGGCAAAATGTCTGCGTCCTATAATTATAGCAAATATACATATACCCATGTAAGCGCCAAATGACTGTTGTCTTATGTAGGGAAATCCAGGCAAACTTCGCAAACCCATTGCGCTTCCTAATACCCGCTGGAATTTCGTGAATAAATAGAAAAACCAGCATGAAAAGGACAGATGAATCGGTATAATGTATCCAATGCCTATAACAAAGGGAAAGAAGGCCATATTCATCCAACCTATGGCATTCCAGGGACTTTCGGTAATTAGATGCCCTATTTCGTATCTTATATGAAAATATGGAATAGTAGGGAATAAATAGGCCAGACCGTTATATACATCTATTCCACCTGCAATAGCAAAACCTACCCAGAAAAGCCTGTCAGCAAATAGCTTTTTACCACCTTTTTCCACTACAGCCAAAGGAACCTGGATAATGGGAAAAGCAAGCTTCTCCCGCTCAATCCACTGGCGTCTTATTATTATGTTTATGCAAAACATTACAAAAAACATGGCTATGAGCAGACCCGACCAGCTAATAATTGGTATCAGCCATGCTTTGAGATTTTGTGCTGTATACAGGCTGGATTCACCCTGGTAAAAACCTGTTAATACATCTTTGTCCGATACAGTCAGCCATGTCGGAATATACCTGAAAAATAGATCCGCCCACTCGTTTTCCGGCGTGGCAAACCAGAAGGGATGAGGGAGTATAGGTATCAATACCTGTATCATGTCCGTTCCAGCTACGGCTGTAGCCATAGACAGGAGGACATAAACAGTCAGGATTTCCTTTTGGCTTATAATATCCCTGGAAAAAATACGCCGAAGCAGATACTTGATCCCTACCAGAACCACTACAACAAATATGACGTTGAAAAACAGCGACAGGCAGGAGGCATAATGGGCACCGCCATATGTACTCCCACCGCCACCTGTATTTCCGCTCATGATCTCCATGCGCATAACCCAGTATGTGGTGAGAGGTATAAGGATTAAGCCTATGAAAGTTGCTTTTCGGGTAATCAGAAGGGATGGCTTTCTGTCATCGCCTTTTTTGTTCATTTGATACCTGCTTTTACTTGGGGTAAATCTTATGAGATGAGTATCTTAATACTTATCTATCCTGCTTTATCAAAGCCCATGTAGCAGCAAGTTTACCTTCTGACGAGACTGGGTTTGGTGCAATACCTTCACCATTTACGGATACATCATCAAAATAACCCTGAGTGTTGAATGTACCAACCCCAACAGCACCACTGGGGAAGGAATCATCCTGAAGCTCAATTTCCAGTTCCCCGTCTATATAGCATTTGATATTGTCACCTTCCACCTCTACCTTGAGTATATAATCCTGCTCAAGTTCAGATGGTTTATTGACGTTTTCCTGCAAAATAGTATTTGGTGATTTAATTAAGGCAGGTCCATCGGCAGCCCGGGCATCGAGTCTGAAATAATAGTAATCTCCTTCTGGGGTTTTCTCCGTTACCCGGAAGAAAATTCCGACGATAGCAGCAGTTTCTCCGCCACCTTCCATGCGCACTTTTGCTTCCAGAGTATAGTCTGTCCAGTTCTCATTGCCAAAAAAACTACGGGTGTATGTTTCGTTGGTTGTGGTTGTTGTCCATTCAGTTTCGGACTGGACATATTCTCCATTGTCAATACTCCATTCACCCTGAATCCGATTCCAACCACTATCGTTACCGTCATTAAAATCATCTATGAGGGCAAAAACTCCATCTGTGAAAATGAGCGATAAAAAAACACACGAACAAAAAAGAATGATTTTCATATTCATCCTCCTGCAAAAAATTACAAAAAATTAGAAGTTCAATTAATTCTTATGGATTTGCTACGGGAAAAATTTTTGCTAGTGTTTG
>WJIO01000108.1 GCA_014730235.1 Candidatus Poribacteria bacterium | reverse complement strand
TGGAAAGACAAAAACAAACGGTTCAGGAACTTAAACAAGGATTAACGGAACTGGAAAGTAAACTGGATGACCTTTATAAAAAGAGGATTGAATTAATTAAGCGTCATGCCCACACCCGGAAGATAATTTCCCAGACACCAATTTCCAGACCTGTGGTATCTAATGTAGAGCTTGATATAAGCACTTTTGACACTTACGACCGCATGGTGGACAAGGTGGTAACTCTTGAAATTCAGGCTGAAGCTCTGGAAGAACTGGCAAAAAAAGATGAAGTGGAAGAAGAATTCAGAAAAATGGAAAAAGAATCAAAGGTTGATTCAGAGCTAAAAGCCATGAAGGATAAGATGAATACCTGACCCTGAAGAGGTAAGTAAATGGCCGTATTTGAACGTTTGCCCGAACGCATTCGCAAGGCAGCGTTAGAACAAATGTCACCGGATGAAGATGTTAAAATGTGCTTCTTAGCCGGCTCGTCCATGACTTCAAAGGACTATGTTGTTATTACATCTCGACGGGTATTGGTTATGGACGAGAGAACCATAGGTACTCTTGGTAAGACTTATGTGAATATAAAGGAAAATGTTCCAATTGATCAAATTACTGAGGTAGACTTTTTCAGATCTAAAATGAATAAAATCCTGGGACAATCCAGCATGGGTATGCAGGTTGATCAATATAAATATCTTATTAGAAACGCCAGAAATAAAGATATTAAAGCTGCTGGTAAACTGATTTCAGAATTGGCTGGTTTAGGTAATGATGATTAATGATTAAATGTTGTTTTAGTTAATTTCTTATGATATACTTAGAAAGAGCAGAAAATAATTGGAGGGCAGAGGTATGGGAGTTTTAGAAAGAATAGAGAGCATACTAAAGGCCAACCTGAACGATCTGCTTGACAATACATCCAATCCTGAAAGAGCTTTGAGCCAGCTTCTTTCAGAATTACAATCAGAACTGACAGATGCCAGGCGTCAGATGGCTTCTACCGTCCGAGAAGGTAAAAGACTTGAGATGCTGTATAAAGAAAATGAGCAACTGGCTGAGAAGTGGCAGGAAAAGGCATTACTGGCGGTTCAATATGGTAAGGATGAACTTGCAAGAGAGGCCATACTTCGTAAACGCTCTGCCGCTGCCCTTACTCTTGAATACAAAAAGGAATGTGAATTACATAAACAGGTTGTCAGTTCCCTGAAATCGGCTTTATCTGCTCTTGAAAATAAAATCCAGGAAGTTAAAAGGAAAAGAGACCTGTTGATAGCAAGAAAACATCGGACTAGTATGAACTCGCTTCTGCAAAAAAAACCAATATCCCAACAAATGGAGACTTTTGCCAGACTGAAAAAAAAGATTATGAATCTTGATGCAGAATCTGAAGCCCTGGCGAAGATGAATTCCGAAAACCAAGTTCTATCCAAAAGAAAAGATGAAGAATTAGAAAATGAGTTAGCAAAGCTCAAAGAAAAAATGAAGGTAGAGAATTCATAATGACAGATGAAAAGCAAAAACAAACCTGAAAATACTTAGGAGAGCAAAATGATTGAAGTGGAAATAGCCATGGTGAGATTCGATCCAGAGGTAAAAGCTCCTATTGTTGTATTAAAGGAAAAACAAGGCAACCCCAGAAGATTATTACCTATATGGATTGGGGTTTTTGAAGCATTTGCCATTGTCTCAGAAATAGAAAAACAACCCGTAACCAGACCTATGACCCATGACCTGATGAAATCCATTATTACAAATGTAGGTGCAGAGGTAATATCTGTTCTGGTTTCTGAACTGGATAACAGTATATTTTTTGCTGAGATAACTTTAAAACTTGGTAACAATGAAATTAAAAAAATAGATTCACGACCAAGCGATGCAATGGCTCTGGCCCTCAGAACAGGGGCAAAGATATATGTGGCTGAAAAAGTAATGGATGATTCTGGAATTAGTCCAGATATAGTTCAGGATGATGATAAAAGCCAATTAAAATCAATTCTAGAAAATATGAAACCTGAAGATTTTGGAAACAATAAGTTGTAATAAGAATCAACTAACCGACCCCGCTGCCATTTTACAGGAGGAAATCAAAAATGGGGGTCTTTGAAAGAATAAGCCGAATAATAAGATCAAATATAAGTGAGCTTCTGGATCGGGCTGAAGATCCGGAAAAAATACTCCAGCAAATTATGGATGATATGCAGCAGGATTTGAGAGAAGCCAAGCTTCATGTCGCTGCTGCTATCAGGGATCAGAAAAAGTTAGAAACAAAATATAAAGAAAACCTTGCTCTGGTCAAAAGGTGCGAGCTTAAGGCTATAAACGCTGTTGAAGAGGGAAATGATGTAGCCGCAAAAGAATTATTGAGAAGAAAGCGTACATACGAACAGGTAGCTCAGGGTTACAAGGAGCAATTGGAAGAACAGTCCAAGAGTGTTCAGGTTCTTAGAACTAGCTTAACAGCCCTTGAAGCCAAAATTGAGGATGCTAAGCGTCGTAAAGACCTGCTTATCGCGCGGCAAAAAAGGGCAAAAGCTCAAAAGGCTATTAGCGAGACTATAAGTGGAATGTCAAAATCAAATGCTCTGACTGCACTGGAAAAGATGGAAGGACGGGTAAAGGAAGCGGAAGTAAATGCTGAAGCCATCGCCGAAGTTGAAGCCAATTCCATTGAAAATAAGTTCGCCGCTCTGGAAGATGAAGATGTTGATGATGAGCTTGAAAAACTTAAAGCCCAGATTGCCCGTAAAAAGAACTGATCTGTCTGTTTTCCATATAAAAGGAGTTTTTTTCAATGCTTAAGAGTATAATTATATTAATACTCATTGCAGTTTTAGCCGCTATAGGGGCGGCGGCAGCATTAAAAATCTTATCATGGGTAATTGGTGCTGTTGTCAATATAGTCATAGTAGTTGCTGCATTTATGGGTATTATGTTCCTGATCAGAAAACTTCGCTCTGGATGATATATCCATAACAATTTTGCAATACCTAATTGAAAAATATACTTTACCTTAGTTCCAGCGGATATACGGGTGGAGCCGAAATCAGTCTTTACCATCTGGTAATGGATTTGAATAAAGATAGGTATGAACCCTTTGTGCTCTGCCCTCATTCCGGAAACCTTGTTGATAAATTTAAAACCAACCAAATATCTACCTGCATTATCCCTTTACCATCCTGGCGGAAAATTAAATCTCTACCCTTCAAATACTCATGCCTGGATCGTGTAATCCGTTTTGCTCAGTCAAAAAGCATAAATTTAATACACTGCAACACAATATGGGTAAACCACTATGCCTGTAAAACAGGTAAAAAACTGGATATTCCTGTAATATGTCATCTTCGCGACCTGATAGCAGTAGAACAGGTGAAAAAATATTCTCTTGATAAAATCAATGCTGTTATCGCAATTTCCGATTCAGTCAGAGAAGTTTTAATAAAATCAGGTATTGATAATAAAAGAGTTTACCGAATATATAACGGTGTTGACCTTTCCCTATTTAAAAATCTCAAAAGAACATTGCGTCGGGAGTATTCTGTTTCAGGTTACCTGGTGGGTATCGTTGGTCAGATGAATCCCACATCCCAATGGAAAGGCCAACGTGAGTTCCTTCATGCCGCCGCAGAGATATTGAAAAGCCGTTCCGATGTCCATTTCGTCCTGATAGGTGGTGATAATACACCTGTTTCATCACCGGAACATGGTTCATATATAAAAGAATTAAAAGAGCTTTCCCGTCAATTAAATATCGACGAAAAGACAATATTTACAGGTTTCCGAAAAGATATTCCAAACGTTATGGCATCTCTGGATATTCTGGTATCGGCTTCCTGGGCAGAACCTTTTGGTCGGGTTATTATTGAGGCAATGGCTGCCGGATGTCCCGTAATTGCCACAAAGGCCGGAGGTGCTCCGGAAATTGTTTGCGATAACATAACCGGCAAACTTGTACCTCCTAAAAATCCCCGGGCTATTGCTAATGGGGTTCTCGAGATTCTTCAGGATGCAGAATTAATGAGAAATATGAGTTACGCAGGACAAAAAAGGGCCAGGGATAAGTTTAGTATAGACAAAAATGTCCGGGAAATACAGAAAGTTTATCAACATATTTTTAATTCTTGATTTGAGAAAGGAATAAATTATTTATGAATAACGAATTACTTGAAAAAGTATGTAATATCCCCGGTATACCCGGATTTGAAGATCCCATACAGGAATTTGTAATGGGAATACTTAAACCCAACTGTGATGAAGCTTATCGGGACCGAATGGGTAACGTAATAGGATTAAAAAAAGCCAGAAAGCAGGATAATAATCAGGAACCTTTAAGAGTTATATTGGCTGCCCATGCAGACGAAATTGGAATGATGGTTAAACATATTGACGGCGATGGGTTCATCCGTTTTGCACCTGTAGGGGGATTAAATCCCCAGGCCATTGTATCTCAGCGTGTGATTATTCATGGTCGGAAATCGGTAAATGGTGTTATCGTGCCAACCAGCGGTGATAGAACACCAGCTTTAAAAGATATGTTGATTGACACAGGACTTCCTGGAGATGAAGTTCGTAAGTTGATAGAAGTAGGTGATGTTATTACCTTTGCCCAGGAATTAGTATATCTTAACGAAAAAGTATATATGAGTCGTAATTTCGATGATCGACTTGGTACATATTGCATGCTGGAAGCTGTAAAGAATCTGGGAGAAACTTGTGTTGATGTTTATGCAGTAAGTACAGTACAGGAGGAAAAAGGTGTTAGAGGTATGCCTATTGCAGCCTTTGCAATCAAGCCAGATATGGGTATTGCCATTGACGGCAGTCCTACATGGGGAGCGCATGTAAGTAAAGTTGACAATATTTGCGCAATGGGTCAGGGAACAGGAATATATCTTATGGATGGCTTAACAATAGGAGACAGACGTTTGGTGAAATTCCTTTTTGATTTGTGTGAAAAATATGATATTCCATATCAAAGGAACATTGGAGGAGGTACTGATGCGTCTGCTATACAAAGAACAGGGATAGGCGCGCTGGCCACTACTATAGGTGCTCCAACCAGGTATATGCACTCCACAGTCCAGCTTGCTCATGGAGATGATATAGAAGCTACAGTAAAATTACTTGTTAAATTCCTGGAAAATGCTCATGAATTAGGCGTTTTGGTTCGATAATTTGGATTTATAAATAATATACAACAGCCATCTCTGTATACAGAGATGGCTGTTGATCTTTGGAGTTCTATGGTTTTTCTTTATTTTCTTCAAATTTCAATGCAGCAGAATTGATACAATATCTTAAACCTGTTGGCTTAGGACCATCTTCAAAAACATGACCAAGATGACCGCCGCATCTAGCACATACGACTTCGGTTCTTCTCATAAAGAGACTGTTGTCAGGCTTTGTAATTACGCTATTTTCTGATACTGTATCCCAGTAACTGGGCCAACCGGTTCCTGAATCGAATTTTTCAGCAGAATGGAAAAGCTCGTTTTCACAGCCGGCACATATATATAAACCTTTTTTCTTGTTATCGTAATACTTTCCGGTAAAGGCCCTTTCAGTACCTTTTTCTCTTAGTATATAGAACTGCTCAAGGGTGAGGGTTTCTCTCCATTCTTCTTCAGTTTTATTTACTTCAAAAGCAGTTTCTTTTGTATTTTCCCTATTCATTTTATCACCTTTATTATCCATTGTGGAGGAACCACATCCAGCAATAACTATTATTGATAGAATAACAGAAAAAACAGATTTCATTAATTTAACACCGCCTGTTTAATTTTTAATATGTTATTTCAATAAGGTTTCCAATATTAAATAAAAATACCTTCTAAAACTGAAAACGCAGTTTTAGAAGGTATATATTCCTCATATACTGTATTAATTTCAAGTATTATTCATCAGACATCCAGATTGCTTTTATAGTTTCTTCCTGGTTAAAGCCATCTGGTGTGGCATCACTGGCAGTATTGGCAAAATACCACCTTCTACCATTGGCAGGAGAAGCCAGACATCTGCTTCCGGGCATTTCCAGAAAGCCGTTGGGATCGTGTTCTCTGATCCAGTTCCAGGCGTATTTCAGCCATTTATTGCGATACTCTTCGGACTGGTTGGCAAACCAGCTTATTTCGTCGTAACCCCATATCCAATGAGCGCCTATATTCTGATCTTCTTTGCCACTGGAACCGAAGTTGTCTAATTCCACCATATAAGGCAGATGATCGCAATTCCATCCGCTTGGAGTTATACCTCCTTTGCTTCTGCCGAATATACTGTCAAGATAACCCATTTTCAGTATACCGTGATGAGGTGAATCTTCGACTTCCTCAATACGCAGGGGGAAGGAATGCAGATCAAACATAAGCTTCCCATCGTCATATACTATACCCCCGCTGGGAACATGAGCATCGCATAAAACAATGTGTCTTCTTGCATTTTCAGACGCATACTTACGCACACGAGCCAACATATCCCGCCAGTGCTTGTGATCCTGATCGTTGTTATCCATTATCTCCACCTGACCGAAATGTATAGCCTCAATCCCTACGTTAATATATGATGCAGAAGCGTAGTAAAACCACATACGGGTTTCCAGTTGACTCATATCGGGTATGGATGCTCCTTTACTCCAGTGATTATGACCATGACCGTCAGGATAAATCATGGCCTGGTAATTAAAATTCCGTTCTTCCACAGGCATTTCAAATTCCAGGAAAACCCATGCAGGTATGGGAATCCTTTCTATATCCTTCGTAACGATCTCATAAATTCCGGCCTGAAGTATCATCTCTGGGTCTTTCTCATGAATTTTAACGGCAATTTCCCTGGCTAAAGGTAACATTTTTGGCAGTCGGCTTTCTGTTCCCCATACATACAAAGAACGCCCGGCATATTTCGCACCAATATTTATCAGCATACGGATATTGTCATCCGGGTTTCCAACGCCGCTGAGTAAATCCATCATGGTAATAGAGCGAGAAAGATAATTTTCCAGCACTTCCCGGGAAATCTTTCCATCAAATTGATAATCGCGTTTATTAGCTGATGCAGCGTTTATATTTATAAGCATTGCACCCCATAAAACGCATGAAACAACTTGCATGATCGCTTCTCCTTAATTTTTTAGTTTGTATAATTTTAACATACTTGGAGGAGGAATTTCTCCTTCTCTTGGTCGGTCCCGGTTTGCTCCAAGAGTTTCCCATGTTATTATATATTTGACACCTTTTTCCCCACTTTTACCCATGTCATCAGCCCGACGTTTTTGTATTCCGGGGAAATCCAACTCCAGTTGATTTAGCTCTCCGGGTAGTTCTGATTTTTTCTGTCTTTTCTTTTTGCCTGTAATCTCAAAATTTTCCACGCTTAATAACCATGTGCCAGAACCATATTCCGGGTGACGATACCACTGGCTGAGTTTGCCATCAGATTCAACACGGATTGCTCCTATGCGAATCTCAAACGATATAGCCCCACCGCCCTTAAATTCCCAGCGATAGTCCCAATTACTTGTCTGATATATCTTCCATCCACCATTTTCTCTTCGGGCATTGTATATCTGTGTGTTTCCGTTTTTGTCGAATTTATGATAGCTTATTACTGGTCGTTTTTGTGAATCAAAACCCAGAATAGTATTGCCGTTTATAATTCCTCCGTTTACCGGAACAGGATCAACAATTTCCGCTGTACCAATAGTAATGGGAAGTTTCAGGGGTATTCCATTGCTTTTTTCCCAATGCACAAGGTCTTTGCTTCTGGCATAAGAGAGATGGTGATTTGTTGAGCAATCGGGAGTATTACGCCATACCCAACAAAGATGAAAATATCCATCTGGACCACGCTTCGGGCCGTGAAGATAAGCATTGGATTTACCTTCACCGGATGTCAAGGGCTGATCTAACAATCTATTCCATGTCTGAGTTTTATGATCATATATGTTGTATATTTGATCCCCGTTACCGCTGGAACCGTCCCGATATGTAAATATAAGCTCGTTTTTAGCCCCGCGGAAAAATCGCGGATAGGTACACCTTTTCTCTCTATCTCCTACCATGCTGTTTATACGCTGGAAGGTTTCAATATCATAAGGTTTGGATGTACGGAAATAGACCAGAGGATCGCAGTGCATGTTGCCGCTGAGGTGTAAATAACCATAATCATCAACAGTCATGGTAATATAATTATGGCTATCCCAACCCACAGATTCAGGCAGATACACAATATCCCATTCCATTTCATCAGGTTTTCGAGAAGCCAAAGTCATTCGTCTTTGATCGTCATAAAAAGCTATATATTGATAGGCAGGGTATGTAAGCATGGCAAAGCCCACAGGATGTCCTGACCAGACAGGTGATACATCAAGGACATATTCAATTTTCTGAGCCTCGCTGTTATTGGCAATTACTCCCAACCCAGCAAGAGCTATTGATAAATAAGCGTTGATAATTTTGGACAAAACTAACTCCTTTGAAAATCATATTTAATCATTTATACCAAGGACATACATCATAAAAGCATACTCAAAGGCGATTTCTTTCAAATAATCATATCTGCCGGATGCCCCGCCATGACCTGCACCCATATTTGTCTTTAAAATAAGCAGATTGTCATCTGTTTTTGTTGCTCGGAGTTTTGCCGTCCACTTAGCTGGCTCCCAGTATTGAACCCTGGGATCATTTAAACCGGCGGTAACCAGAATATTAGGGTACTCTTTGGGTTCTATGTTGTCATAAGGTGAATATGACTTTATGTAATTGTAGTATTTCCTGATTTCTGGATTACCCCATTCTTCATACTCAGTTACAGTCAATGGTATAGAGGCATCCATCATGGTGTTTACCACATCAACAAAAGGTACTTTAGCAATAACTGCTTTAAACATATCAGGTCTCATATTCGTAACTGCACCCATTAACAGACCACCGGCACTCCCTCCATATATAACCAATTTATCTTTTGATGTATATTTCTCTGAAATCAGGTGCTTTCCACAGGCGATAAAGTCGGTAAAGGTGTTCTTTTTCTTCAACAGCTTTCCCTGGTTATACCAGTATCTCCCCATTTCCTGGCCACCCCGGATATGAGCTATAGCATAGATAAATCCCCTGTCCAGCAAACTCAGACGATTGGATGAAAAACCGGGATCAGAACTGGCACCATAAGCACCATACCCATATAAAAGAAGAGGATTTTCACCATTCCTGGGCATTCCTTTTTTATATACCAGAGATATAGGTACTTTACTATCATCTGACGCTGTGGCAAAAATACGCTCAGAAGCATACTGCTCAGGATCATATCCGCCTAAAACTTCATCCTGCTTTTTAAGCTCTCTGGTCCTGGTATTCATATCATAATCAAATACAGAATCCGGCGTCGCGAGGGAGGTATACTCAAACCTGAAGATATTCGTGTTGAAATCCGGATTATCACCTTTCCAAAAGCTGTAAACGGGTTCGGGGAAATCTATGTAATGCTCTGCGCCGCTTTCCAGATTTCTTATGCGTATATGTTTAAGACCTGCTTTTCTTTCATATATCACAAGATGCTGCGTAAAAGCATCAGCATCGTCAATTTTTACATCCTCCCGGTGGGGGATAACTTCCTTCCAGTTATCTTTTTCAGGATTATCCACAGGGGTTTCGATCATTTTGAAATTCCTGGCGTTATCATTCGTTGTGATAAAGAATTTATCATCATGATGACATACGGAATATTCCATCTGATGCTGTCTTGGATGTATTATCTGGAATTTACCATCAGGTTGATCAGCTTGTAGAAAATGATATTCAGTGGTATTATTACTTTCCAGTTCCAGGAATATATATTTTTTGCTTCGACTCTTATGTATAGAAAGATAAAAGGCTTCATTTTCCTCATGATATAACATTATATCATCTTCTGGATCTGTATCTAAAGTATGTCTGAAAAGCTTGTAAGGACGCATGGATTCATCAAGGACATTGTAAAATATGGTTTTATTGTCATTAGCCCATTCTACTGAACAGTATGTATCAGGAATCTGATCTGAAAGTAGTTCACCAGCATTTAAATTTTTGATAAAAAGGGTATATTTTTCCGAACCTTTCATATCAACTGAATATGCCAGAAATTTATGATCAGGGCTGATTTCATATACCCCAAGATGAAAATAGTCACTACCTTCAGCCAACTGGTTGGCATCCAGAAGTATTTCTTCCTGAGCATCCATACTTTTTTTCTTACGGCAGTATATTCTATATTGCTTTCCTTCTTCTGTGCGCGTATAGTAAAAATACTCATCAAGCCTGACAGGAACGGTATAATCAGTCTCCTTTATCCTGCCCAGAAGCTCATCATAGAGTTTTTTCTGTAACTCCTCAGAATGTTCCATAGCAGCTTCAGTATAGTTATTCTCAGCTTCCAGGTATTTTATAACATCCGGATTGTCCTTTTCTCGCATCCAGAAATAGTTGTCAATATTTTTATCACCATGTATAGTGATTGTTTTAGGTATTATTTTGGCAACTGGCGGATTAATCTTTGCCATGTAAATCTCCTCGTTCTATTCCCAGTGTTGAATTTTACCAGCCCGATCTGGTGGATAGCATATATAATCAGCTTTACCTATAACATCATCGTATGGTATTTCGCCAAAATTTCTGCTGTCTATGCTGATGGATATATTATCCCCCAGAACGAAAACATGGTTTTGTCTTACAATATGAGGCCCAAATGATTTCTTCTTCGCCTTTTCGGTTATGTAAAATATATTATTTTGTATTCTGTCACCATTTATATATATTATACCATTTTTTAATTCAACAGTGTCTCCTGAAATTCCTATAATTCGCTTTACAAGCCTTTTTATACTTACTTTAAATGCTATTATATCACCATGTTTTAAATCTTCATATTTATAGACTATTTTATTTGATAGAACTACATCACCTGTTCTTATAGTAGGGAACATAGAATCACCGTTGATAATTAAAATATCAAAAAATATTAACCTTAGTGATGCCGCAGTAATAGTTAAAACAGCTATAACGGCTAAAATTATCAGCATCAGGTTTTGGTTTATTTTCATGTTCTAAAATGCCTCAAACATACCCGATTCTTTAGATATTTTTATAACTCCTTCTGAATATATTTTCCCTTGTATATAGTTGGTAATTTCCACTTCTATTGACCTATCAACTTCATCCACTGTCGAAAGTATATAATCAACCAGGGGTTTAGCTTTGTTTATAACAAGATAATCTTTATAATAATGAATTTCTATATTTGAAAAATATTTTCTTAGCTTATCCTTTCCATTTTCTAATGTGAAAGATTTTGTTACTTCGCCGGTTTTAAAGTCAGGAAAGAAAAACTGGGTTAATTCATTAAGCTCTTTCATATGGTTCTTACCATTGGTTGCGGCATAAAGATATCCATCAGGTTTAATTATTCTCTTTATTTCAGAAAGGGTTTTGTCCAAATCATCAGTATGGAATAACATGTGGTTTGCAATGACTGAATTGAATATATTATTTTTGAACGGTATATTTCGCGCATCACAAACAGTAAATAGGAATGTCTCTTTCAGATCCCTTAGATTAATCTTGCAATCCTGAATCATACCAATCGAAATATCTGACAAGTATAATTCAATCTCATTTTTAATCTGTTTGTGGTTTTCCCTCCATAAAATTCCATTACCACAGCCAATTTCCAGAATCCGGGATTTTGCAGGAAATTTAAGATGATCAAAAACCCATTTTTGCCATCCGTATTTATTGATACTATATAATTTGTGAATCTGAATTCGTGATTTTAGTCTTGAAGAATCCTGGTATTGACTTTTAGTATTCATTTATTATCTCCATAAACGAATCCTTCCGGATTTTATCATCTATGTTCTACGATTTCAATAAATAATAATTCAAGAATTAGCAGATAATGCCGATAAATATATCATATAATATAAATAACATTCAATCTTAAGAGGTAACAAGAATGTTTCAGAATCCTTATTATCTTTTATTATTTTATATAATTCCGCTTTTAGCATTATCCCTGGTATATTATTATATCGCAACGCGGGGAGAAACAAAAGGGAGATTTCCATACAAAGCCTATTTCCTGTCTATTGGTTTTATTGCTATTATGACATTTGTTAGTTTCATATATGCCTGGAAGATTACTAAATATACATCAATAACGAAATTTCTATTTATCAATTCTATAAACCTTAGTTTTGCTGTAATTGTAAGTTATCTTATATTTGATTCTAATGTCAGGAGAAGTGTTTTTAATAAGCTGATCCATAACCATGTTCAGGAATCAGATAAACTGAGGAAGCAAAGGGATGATTTCCAGACATATATGGATGTGGCAGATATCATGTTTGTGGCTTTAAACACCAATGGCACTGTTATACATATAAACAAAAAGGTATGCGAAATTCTGGGATATGATAACGAAGATGAAATACTCGGGAAAAATTGGTTTGATAACTTTTTACCGGATAGTAAAAAGGAAAATGTAAAAGATATTTTTCAAACTCTTATATCCGGTAAGGTTAAATCTGTAGAAGAGATAAATGAATTTATAAAAAGAAAAGATGGTAAAGAAAGATTAATACACTGGCACAATGCCATATTAAAAGATGATAACGGAAATATAATTGGTTCCCTTAGCTCAGGAGAAGATATAACAGAGCGTGTTCATACAGAAACAAGGCTCAGAGAATCAGAGGAAAAATACAGAAGTGTTGTGGATAATGTCGGTATTGGCATATCACTTATCAGCAAAGATATGAGGATAATTTCCCTGAATCGTCAGATGCGGAAGTGGTTTCCTAATATTGATACATCAGAAAAACCTTTATGTTACAAAGCCTTTAATAATCCACCTTTTGACGAACCTTGTTCATACTGTCCAACTATAAAAACCCTTCATGATGGAAAAGTCCATGAATCTATAACAGAAACACCATCTGGTGATGGAATTATTAATTATAGAGTTGTATCATCCCCCATCAAGGATGGGTCTGGTAATGTAATCTCAGCTATAGAAATGGTACAGGACATAACTGAAAAAATAAAAGCTGAAAATGAAATAAAAGAAGCGGAAGCCTTTTTAAGAAAAATAATAGATACTACCCCGGCCTGTATTTTTGTAAAAGACCAGGAGGGTAAATATGTAATGACCAACAAATACATTGCAGATTTATACCAAACTACTCCTGAAGATATGATTGGTAAAACTGATCTGGATTTTTCTCGTGTATATATTACCCAAAAAAGCGAAGCAGAAAACTTCTTAGCTGATGATCTTGAGGTTATCGAAACACAAAATCCTAAATTTGTTCCTGAGGAAAGCTTTACTCTGCCTGATGACAGTATTAAATATTTTCAAACAGTTAAAACTCCTCTCTCTATCAAGGGGAAAAAAGAATATGTCCTGGGTGTAGCTACAGATATAACAGAACTCAAGGAAACATCAAAAGCTTTAAAATTAGCCTTGAATGATTCGCAAAAACACGAGGCAGAAGTACTATCACTTCTGGAAGCATCCAGAATTGTTCTGGAACATCAGGATTTTAAGGATGCAGTTATTGAAATTTTTAATTCCTGCAAAAAATCAGTTAAACACAAAGATGGATATATTGCATTGTTCCCGGAATATGAAGACAAAAAGCAGCTTTTATTTATGAGTATGGAAGATGAATCAAAAGATATTGTTGTGGATATTCCTATTACTCTGGGCGAATTACAGGAAAAAGTAAATGATTTTAGAGAGGTTATCTATACCAACGATTTTGATAAAAGTGAGTGGAAAGAATTCATGCCGGAAGGTTCTATTGATATAGAAAGCGATCTAATAGCACCAATGGTTCTGGATGATAAAGTTGTTGGCATTATATCTTTGTTAAATAAACCCGGTGGTTTTAATGATGAAGACATTAGAATAGTATCGGCATTTCTGGATCTGGTTATTATCGCCCTGCACAATTATAATATTCTAAAATCTCTGGAGGATAGTGAAGAAAAGTATCGTCTTTTAGTGGAAAATTCAGGAACACAGACAATCATGGCTAACTATGATGGTGAAATACTGTTCCTGAATAACATTGCAGCCAATACAATAAATGGAAGTCCTGAAGATTTTATCGGAAAAAAGCTTCATGATGTATTTCCCAGACATATTGCCGATGGATATTTATCCACCATAAGAGAAGTAATAGAAAGGGGTAAAGGAATTACCAGTGAATCTATGATAGTATATCCATCAGGAGTTGGTTGGGTTTCGGCTAATTTGCAGCCCATAAGAGAACCTGATGGAAATATATCCAGAGTTCAGGTAATATCCCGGGATATTACCGAGCGGAAGATGGCAGAAGAAGGTCTTAAACGTGAAACAGCTAAACTTTCAGCTATGATTTCTGGTATGGAAGAGGGTATATTATTTGCCAACGCCCAGGATTACGTTATTGAAGCAAATCCATATTTCTGCCGACTTATAGGAATGTCACGCTCTGAGATAGTTAATAAGAAAATCTTTGATATATATCTCAATATAGGCATAGATAAATTAAAGGAATATATAGAAAAATTTAAATCTGAGACATTCTCTTCACCACTGGTTATACAGCAAAATATTGGAGAAACATATGTTATCACCAGAATTCAGCCAATTTATAGGGAGAAAATATACGAAGGTGTTCTTCTGAATATCGTTGATGTAACAGAGCTTGTTACAGCTAGAAGGGAAGCGGAAGAACTTAATAGATCCCTATCTGAAGCTCTGGATAGTCAAAAACAGCTTAGTCAGGAGCTGGAAATAGCGCGCGACAAAGCAGAAGAGGCAAATAGGGCCAAGAGCGAATTCCTGGCTAACATGTCCCATGAAATACGAACTCCAATGAACGGTATAGTAGGTATGACAGAATTGGCCCTGGATACAGAATTAAATGATGAACAAAGAGAATATTTGAATATGGTAAAAGTATCAGCTGATGCTCTTTTGAACCTGTTGAATGATATTCTTGATTTTTCTAAAATAGAAGCTCGAAAACTTGACCTGGATTCTATAGATTTTAGTTTAAGGGATGTTGTAGATTCAGTTGCAGAATCATTAGCAGTTAGAGCTTTTGAAAAGAAATTGGAATTAATATCCCATGTAAAGCCTGATGTTCCCGATGCCTTAATCGGAGATCCCGGAAGATTAAGGCAAATTCTCTTAAATATCGGTGGCAACGCCATTAAATTTACAAATGAAGGTGAAGTTGTAATACATGTTAAAGCTAGTTCTGTTAAGGATAATGAGGTAGAAATTCAATGTAGTATTTCGGATACTGGCATTGGAATTCCATATGAAAAACAAAGCCAGATATTTGATTCATTTACCCAGGCTGACGGTTCTACAACCCGGAATTACGGTGGAACTGGTTTAGGATTGACTATATCAAAACAGCTTGTAAGCCTTATGAATGGAAAAATATGGGTGGAAAGTGAACTGGGGGTTGGTAGTAAATTCCATTTTACAGCATGTTTTGACCTTCAGAAAAACGTAGTAAAGAAATCCGAAGCAAATCCTTTAAATCTAAACGGTTTACCTATACTTGTTGTTGATGATAATATAACAAACAGGAAAATTATCGAAGAGGTATTAAGTAACTGGAAGATGAATCCGACAATGGTTTCCAGTGGTATAGAAGCTCTATATGCCGTTAAAAATGCCAATAAAACAGGAGAACCTTTTGCCCTTATTATTCTCGATTTCCAGATGCCGGGGATGGATGGTTTTTCTGTGGCTGAAAAAATATGGGAAAATAATTATCTAGGTAATATGCAGATTATAATGCTTTCTTCAATTGGACAGAGAAAAGAGCTTTGTCGTTATAAAGAATACGGAATATCCGCTTTCTTGACAAAACCAGTCAAACAGTCAGAGTTATTCAATACCATAATGGATGTATTGGCAAAAAATCCTTTGGAAGAAGATACAGATGACGAGATAGAAACATGTGCATTAGAATCCAAAGGTGAAAAATTGAATATACTTTTGGCTGAAGATAATATAGTAAACCAGAAATTTGCCAAAAGCTTTCTTGAGAAGCAAGATTATCAGGTTTCGATTGCAAATGATGGTAAAGAAGCAATTGAATTATGGGAAAAACAACATTTTGATTTAATACTAATGGATGTACAGATGCCTGAGATAGATGGATTTGAGGCAACAAAAATAATCAGGGAAAAGGAAAAAAACACTGATCGGCATATACATATAATCGCCATGACAGCTCATGCCATGAAAGGCGATAAAGAAAGATGTTTGGAAGCTGGCATGGATGATTATGTAGCAAAACCTGTTAAACCCGATGAGCTTTCTGCTTGTATTGATAAATTATATGAAGATAAAAAGGAGGGTTATATGCAAATTGATAAAAGTAATATATCAATTGATAAAAACGATGTAATGGAAAGAGTCGATGGTGATATGGAATTACTATCAGATATGATAGAGATATTTATGGAGGAGTATCCTTCGTTATTGGCAGAAATCAAACAAGCCATTGATAATAAAGACAACAAATCTCTTGAATATTCTGCCCATAGCCTTAAAGGTTCTGTAGGTAATTTTGGTTCACAAGAGGTTTTTGATGCTGCATTAAATTTAGAGATTATCGGGCGCAATGGTAATTTATCAGAAGCACCAGCAGTCCTTGAAAATCTGAAATCAAAGCTAAAACAACTAGAACCAGCACTTTTTGGCCTTATCAAAGGAAGTTGATGAATGGAAATCCTTATTGCTGAGGACGATCCCATTTCCCGAAAAATTCTGGAAACAATTCTTAAAAAATGGGATTATCAAGTATTGGTTACATACGATGGAATAGAAGCCTGGAAAGCATTTAATAAACAAGAAAATTATCCTAAATTAGCAATACTAGACTGGATGATGCCCTGTTTGGATGGTATAACATTATGCCGCAAAATACGCGAACAATTCCAGACAAATCCACCTTATATAATTATGCTGACTGCTAAGGGCCGCAACGAGGATATAGTTACTGGCTTTGAAGCTGGTGCTGATGATTATATTACCAAACCTTTTGACCGGGAGGAACTAAAGGCCCGTGTAAAAGTCGGTGCTCGTATGGTAGAATTAAGAGGGAAATTATCCAAAAGAGTAAAAGAACTGGAAGAAGCAATGAATAAAATTAAAAAGCTACATGGGCTTCTACCCATTTGTTCCTACTGCAAAAAAATTCGGGACGATAAAAATTACTGGACACGTGTTGAAGAATATATCACTCAGCGTTCAAATGCCAAATTTAGTCACAGTGTGTGTCCTGAATGTTATGAAAAAATAGTAAAACCACAACTTCTGGAGATGGAAAAGAATAAATAATATTAGCTCTTGAAATACCCTCATTAATATTTGTATACTGTTAAAAGTCATTAGAGCTTTTTGATATACTAGGATATTATAATGAGGGAATAATAGAGAGTGACTAACGATTTACAAAAACCGCTGGATGAAAATATTAATATTGATTGGGAAACCTCACAGAAAAACATTCCTGAAGGAAAACTCCCTTTCTTAACTCCGAACCAAATATCAAAGAATACCTCACTGGTCGGTTTCCCCCAAAAAGCTATATCCTACCTTAAATCAAGAGCAAAGTATATCTCAAACCATGAAAATATTAAGCGTTTAGCATGGCATTTCCATTATCTGCTGTGTTACAATGAAAATTTTGAGCGTAGCAATGTCAGTTTTTGGTCTGATATGACTGATATTATGGGGGATATGTCTGGATCTTTTTTATCTTTTGATAGTCTTATTTCTAACCAGGAGTGATTAAATGAAACTAAAGGCAGGAGTTATAGGTGTTGGTATTTTTGGAAGCATGCACGCCAGAACATATTATGAAATGGATTCAGTTGATTTAGTGGCTGTTGCTGATTTAAATCCCCATGCTTTGAAAGAAATGGAATCCAGATATAATGTTAAAACTTACCAGGATTACAGAATTCTCCTGGAAGAGCAACAGCTTAATCTGATAAGTGTCTGCACCCCTGATGGATTACATCTTGAACCGGTATTAGCGGCTTTATTTTCTGGAGTTCATGTACTTGTGGAAAAACCCCTTGCAAAAACCCTTGATGATTGTGATGTAATGATCCAATCAGCAAAAGAATCAAAATCAAAATTAATGGTAGGACAGATATTAAGATTCGATCCTCGATATCATGCAGCCAGAGAAGCTGTTATCTCAGGAAAAATCGGAGAACCCGTTCATATCTATACCCGAAGGAACAATCTGCTTTCCAGCGCAATCCGTATGGGCAAAAACTCATCAGTTCTCTTTTTTCTTGGAATACATGATATTGATTTCATTAACTGGTGTATGGGTTGTAAAATGGAAAGGGCGTATGCTGAGTCAGTATCCAAAAAGCTTAAAGATGAAAATATAGATGATTCTTATATGGCTTTGATCAAATACGAAAATGGTGCAATAGCTTCCCTGGAAGTCTCCTGGATATTACCTAAAACCTTTGCCAAGAGATTAGATGCTGTAGTTGAGATAATGGGAACAGAAGGAACTTTGTTTATAGATGGTTCAGGGCAAGCTGTAGAAATATACAGCGATACAGAAAGCGAATGTCCTGATGTAATGTATACACCAGAACTTTATGGCATGAAAACCGGTATATTGAGAGATGAAATAAATCATTTTGTTGACTGTATTAAATATGACAAAAATCCTGCTGTTACCGGAGAAGATGGGAGAGCAGCCGTTGAAGTTGTTAGAGCTTTGGAAGAATCTATAAAATACAGACAACCCATTGGACTTTAGGGAGAATCATAAATTGAAAATAGGTAAAACTTTTAAAATAATCCTTATCGTCATTGGTGTCATAATCATTATCGCTATAGGACTTGCAGGTTGGGCTTATCTGGATGTAACGAAATATAAAGATTTGGAAATAAAAGACGTGGATTTGCAAAATATTGCCGATGGAACATATGAAGGTAACTTTAAAGGTGGTCGTTTTTCAAATTTCCTCATGGTTACTGTAAAATATAATAAAATTGTGGATATAAAAGCTCTTAAATCATCAGCGCCTCAAGAAGAACTTTATAGAAAAATTTATGCTAAGGTTATAGAGAAACAATCTCTTCAGATTGATACTGTATCAGGTGCAACAGTTACTACCCTCACAACTCTTAAAGCTATTGAAAATGCTCTGTCTAAATAGGACAAAATTTCTTATTTTCAATCAGACAATGTATTTTACATTTCCACACTCAAATCGGAATAACCAAATTGTTTCTTAACTTTACCAAGGATTTAGTGGGACTACTGTTAAAGATATCTTCACAAAATCCATTAATATCAGGAGGATAATTAAATGTTTTCAAAGCTTAAATCATCTGTTGTATTGTTCTGTATAATGTTTTCTTTCACCTTAATCAGTCATGCCGATATGCCCAAAGACCTTGTGCTATATCTATCCTTTGATGAAGGTAACGATAAGGCCGTTGAGGATTTATCAGGCAACGGAAATGACGCGGAGGTAAATGGTGCTAAACCTGTGGAGGGTATTCATGGAATGGCCCTGGAATATAGCGGAATGGATACATGGATTATAGTTCCTGATAGTCCGGATTTAAATTTTGGCCCAGGTGAATCCCTTACAGCAATGTGCTGGGCACTGATAATAGGACCACCTTCCGGGCAGGGAAACCTGCTGGCAAAGTATGCTGTAGATGCAGGTACCACTCCGTTTTATGGTATATTTCATAATGCCAACAATCAGGTTCACGCTTATCTTCGGGATACAGGGGGAACTTTAATCGATCCCTGGTCACTGGATGTCATAAATGATGATGAGTGGCATCATATAGCATTGGTCAGAGATGCTGAAAATGAAAAGAGCTATCTTTATGTAGATGGCAACATGGATTTTGAGGGAGATGATCCGACTCAGGATTTAACCAATGATGTACCCTTGGCCATTGGGAGACACACCGGGGAGTTCCTGGTTGGTATCGTAGATGAAGCAATGGTCTTCCGTCGGGCCCTGAGCGAGGATGAAATCAAAACTGCTATGGATCCTGAAATATTCCTGTCTGTTTCTAAAAAAAATAAATTATGTTGTATATGGGGAGAAATTAAGAAATACTATTGAGATTGTATCAGGCTTATTCGTCATTCCTGTGAGCACAGGAATGACGAATAAGTGATATTCATTTTTTAATTACATTTAATAAAAAATCCCACCTTCATTTACCCAAAATTAACTTAAAGCAAATCTTTCCTTAAACTCTTTATTGTATCCTGAGAGTTAGGCATTATGTAAACTTAGAGTTTACTAAAAAAGGCCTGAATCTTATTAGAGGAAAGATAAAATGCTAGAATACCAGAATGTTTCAAAGGTATACGAAGACGGAACTGTGGCCTTATCTGACTTCAACTCGAGTATAGATAAGGGTGAATTTGTTACCGTTTTGGGTCCTAGCGGCGCAGGTAAATCAACTTTACTGCGCTGCACTAACAGATTAGTTGAACCAACCAGCGGAAAGATATTTCTCAATGAAGTAGAAATATTGAAGCTAAAAGGAAAAAAACTTCGTAAAACCCGACAAAATATCGGTATGATCTTTCAGCAGTTTAACCTAGTCAGACGTTTATCGGTAATAAAGAATGTCCTCAGCGGCAGACTAAGCCATAGCTCTTCATTAACGAGTGTGTTTCACTCCTTTGGTAAGAGAGATTATAATCTGTCTATGGAATGTCTGGAGCGAGTTAGTTTAGACTCACTTGCCAATCGTCGGGCTGATACACTCAGTGGTGGTCAACAGCAGCGCGTTGCTATTGCCAGGGGTTTGGCCCAGGAGCCAGAAGTCATTTTGGCTGACGAACCTGTTGCCAGTCTTGACCCGCGCACCGCAAGAGAGATAATGGAACTGCTAAAGGAGATCAGTCGCCAGGATAAAATTACTGTTATTGTCAATCTTCACATGGTAGATCTGGCAAAGGAATTTGCTGATCGCATAATCGGTCTTGCTGAAGGTAAAATTGTTCTTGATGGTGATACTTCTTTGCTGGATGAGTATTTTAGAACTATTTATTACGGAGATATGCAAGAGGAATTAAGGGAAGAAAATTCAGAAGAAACATTTACAGTTGGGGAATAGGTGAAAAAATGAAACATAAGTTTTCGGTAAAAGGGCAATTGAATTTCGTTTTAAGCATAGTATTTGTTACGGCTTTTCTAATTATATCCTTATACAGCTACTCTTTGGCTGTAGAAGACCCTAAAGAGATTCGATTTGGTTTGATACCTACAGAATCATCAACCCAGATAACTGATAGATGGGAACCTTTGCTGGATCATATAGCAAAAACCATGAATATAAAAATAAAACCTTATTCTGCCTCGGATTATGCTGGTATTATTGAAGCCATGAGATTTGGTAAAATTGAGGCAGCTTATTTTGGCCCAAAATCCTACGTGGAAGCTTCAGAACGGTCTAATGCATGGGCTATTGCGAGGGAAAAAATGCTGGATGGTTCAGAGGGATACCACAGCATTATTATAACCAAAAAGGGCAGCGGCTTGAAGACATTTGAGGATATTAAAGATAAAACCTTTGCATTTAATGACCCTAATTCTACATCCGGTTATTTAGTTCCCATGACTTATTTTCTTAGAGATGAAGAAATTGTTCCTGAAGAGTATTTCAGCAAAGTCATATTCTCCGGCTCCCATGAAGCAAGTATAATGACTGTAAAACTGGGAAAAGTAGATGCAGCATCTACAAACGACCTTGATCTAGACAGACAGATCCAGTCAGGTAGATTATCCCTGGGTGAATTCAATATAATATGGAAATCAGATACGATTCCCGGCTCTCCATTGGTAGTCCGAGGTGATTTATCCTATGGATTTGTTATGAAACTACAGAAAATTATAACTACTTACAGCGATCCCAAAGGCCTGGAGCAACTCCAACTGGCTGGATTTGTTAAAGCTATAGATGAAGACTACGATCCAATAAGAGCAATGAGGGAAGTTAAAGACCGATTACGAAAGCAAAACTAAGAAAGCAGTATAATGAAAAGCAAAATTGTAAATAAAGCCAGTAAATGGTTTTGGTTGATTATAATCTTTGTTATACTGGCATGGTCATGGGAAAAATCAGAGATGGGCTTTGTAAGTCTATTCAAGGGAACAAAAGATGTTTTTATATATCTTAAAGATTACTTTCCACCAGATTTTTCACGAACTGGTATATACCTGAAAGAAATATCAGTTTCTTTATCTATCGCTATCTGGGGGACCCTTCTTGCTTTAATTACATCTCTTCCCCTGGGGCTTATGGCGTCAAAAAACGTGGTGGGCAATCCTGTCATTCATCAAGTTTTGCGAAGAATACTGGATTTTCTACGAGCTGTGGATCAGTTTATATTTGCGCTGATTTTTGTTGTAGCTGTAGGTTTAGGCCCATTTGCCGGCGTATTGGCATTAACAATACATAACATAGGTGTATTGGGAAAGCTTATATCGGAGATTGTAGAGAGTATAGATAAGGGCCAGGTAGAAGCTATAACCTCCGTAGGGGCAAATAGGGTTCAGGTAATATCTTTTGGCATCATACCGCAGATTATGCCTTTATGGGTATCTAACGCTTTATATAGATTTGAGGTTAATGTAAGGGCATCCATTATTATAGGCTTTACCGGAGCTGGTGGTATCGGTTTTCTTTTATGGGAAGCTATCAGATCTTTCAAATCAAAAGAGGTGTGCGCTATGCTGTTGATAATGGTTGTTATGGTTAGCCTTATAGATCTGATATGTTCAAAGATAAGGAAATATGTGACTTGATATATAACTTGTAGAGACGCGTTTAACGCGTCTCTACAAGTTTATTATACACTACCAACTTAAATCATTCTCCCGGCCTTTGATGTTCCGGATTTCCACATATCGTATTTTGGATCAGCGTGTGCATTAAAAAATCCATCTAACTGATCACTCATATCGGATATTACATCGTTAAATTTTTCATCACCAACCAGATTATTTGTTTCACCAGGATCTTCTTGCATATCATATAGCTGATCAGGACCTGACGGATAGCGTTTGGTATATTTCCATCTGTCATTTCTTATCATCCTGGTGTTTTCGAATTCATGGAATATAGTATTATTCCATTCAATTTTCTGCCCTATCATTGCATTTGCGTAGCTTTTTCCCGGTGATGCTTCTGGAGTTTTTTCAGCCATTCCAAGGTAATCAAGGATTGACGGGAAAAAATTATAATTGCATGTACGACCGTCAAATAAGCTACCTGCGGGTATTTTTCCCTTGTGTCTGAAGACGAGGGGAATATGTATGGTTTCCTCAAAAGTATGAATTGGTCTTGAATGGTCTCCCATTCCCCAGAAACCGTGGTGTCCTCCGCATAGTCCCTGATCTGCTGTATATATAACCAGGGTGTTTTCATCCAGACCATATTCATTCAGTGCATTGAGTATTTCACCTACACCATCATCAACCCCACTACAAGCTGCTGCATATCCCCTGATACTAACAGGATTATTTATAATTTCCCGGTTATTTTTCAGCCAGGGATGGATAGGTTTCCGGGGGAACGAAGGTAGTTCCTTGTCAGCGTAATAATCGGTGTGGCGATTCTGGTGGGTTTTATACATGTGTTCACCAAGACCGTAGGGGCCGTTATAAGCTATATAAAGGAAAAACGGATCTTCATGGTTCTGGGCAAGAAAATCCAGAGCATGATCTGTAATAGCATCGGTGAAATAACGGGGTTCCCTGTAGATTTTCCCCTGCCATATGGCCTCGGCATTATAAAAGGTACTGGTATGTCCTTTAGGTTTAGTAAACCAGTAGCTGAATCCCTCTTGAGGTTTAATACTATCACCCAGATGCCATTTTCCGCTTAATCCACATGTATAACCAGCCTGAGACATTACTCTTGGCAAATTTGTAAATTCGCTTATGGTGCAGTATGCATCAGGTCCGATCTGGGCATCGGGTTTCTCCATTCCAAGCCAGCAATGGACTCCATGCTGAGAAGGTATCAAACCCGTCAAAAAAGTTGCCCGACTTGGTGAACATACAGAATTAACAGCATAAGCCTGAGAAAATTTCACACCTTCCTCTGCCATGTTGTCAATATTAGGTGTTAAAATATCATCATTACCATAACATCCCAGAGTCCAGGCTCCTTGATTATCAGTCATTATAAACACTACATTTGTCTTATCCATATTTTCCCTCTCTTAACCCAAAAAAGCTCTTCCATCCATCCAATTTGTTTCCCATCTCTGACTTGTAGCAAATATTTTAACTTCATGGGGCATCATCCGGGTAACAAATCCCCCGCCGCTGACAGTGGCAATCTCATCACCGTATAGCAAAACGAAGTTTACATTATTCAGAGCACCTAAACCTGTTACTTCAACCCCCATCTGTATAATATTATCCTCGTTGATAAGGATAATCAACCATTCCCTTCCAATCCTGCGGGAGATTATCTTCACCCCTTTTTGGGTTTCTGTTCCCCTTCGGCCTTCTATAACATTTACTTTAACATAACTTTCATCCGGTGAAGTCAGAAAAGGCTGTAATGCTGATAATTCACTGGTAAGGGCATACAGGGAAGACCGGAATTCATCGCTTCCCGGAGATTGTAGATAGCTTGAACCCCAGTAGAGAATACCCCGGGCACCATAGGCTATACAGTCATAAGCCATTAATCTGGACTCCCGGAATGAAGGATAAGCCACACCGCGCTCAGGTTCAAGGTCACTCCATGAAAATCCCTGAAGCACCATCCAGACGGGTCGATTTTTACCCATCAATCTCCATCGGTTTGTAGAATCTCCAACCCGGGCAGCATCCTTTTCATTTTCAGTAATGGGGTAATCATCACAACCGGTAATATCAATGTAATCCATATACTGACGTACAAACTTAAGGTCGCTGTCTCTGGCTTCGTTAATCCAGAATTGACGGTTATATTCATCAACACTTCTGATGTATTGTATAGCTTGTTTAATATTGGGTATAATCTCTTTTGCCCGTTCTTCTGAATAGTTAATAGCCACAGGAGTTTGCATCCACCATTCACCCTGGTTTTCAAATATCCCAAGTTTGTCTTTACGCCATAAATGGCTCCATGCTGTGAAGTTCCACACAACTTCGTCAGGCCCTTCCCAGACAGCTAAAGCTGGATGATCTAACAGGTATTCTATGCGCTCCTGCAAACTGTCGGTAACACCCTGATGAAGCGGCAGAGGAACCCAACCTAAAACCCCCAGAGCACCCAGGCGATCCAGGTCTTCTCTCTTTCCACAACGTATTAAATTGATCCCTGATTCTGCCATCCTTACCAGTTCATCTTCTTCTTGAGGTAACTCATAAAAGCCAATAGGAAAAATCCTTTGTCCGTTTACATAAAGAAAACCATCTCCATGTCCATATACCAGTTCATCCATTTTCTGACTCCATTATTTTATCTAATACAATATAGATATGACGAAATTTCTGTTGTCATATATGATGTTGATTGCATTATGCAGGATGCATGTTAAAAAGTCAAGATACTTTATAAACCGGCATTCTCTAAAAGCCAGAGTATAATTGTTATAACTATTACAAACGGAATTACAACAATCCATTCATTTACTTTAAATAATTGTGGTAGTGTAAGTTCACCAAAGCTGTTTTTCATCAAAACAGGTTCTTGTAGTTTTGGATACATGGAGGCAAATATTCCAGATCCCAGAATAATGCCTACCACTCCGCCTATCAAGGCATCAATAGAACCCTGTCCCACAGCACCGGCTATTGTTCCGGGGCAATAACCAAGAACAGCAAAGCCTGCTCCAAAGATTAATCCACCGATTACAGACATACCTACAGATCCGGGCTTCGGATGCAACTGCACCAAACCCAGATTTTTCATAAAATGAATACCTATCATACCCACAATTACAGCTGTAAGCATTATCTTAACCACAGTAAAATCCTTTAACAGCAGTTGACTTATGATGACATCATATTTAGTAACCCCGCCTTTTTGAAGTAAAAAACCGAATAATATACCTATTATCAAACCTATAAATAGCTGTGCTCTCTTTTTAGAATGTAGAGATTTCAGCATACCGTTTTACCTCCTGTCAACCTGTAAAGACTCGGAAAATCAGCATTGCAACAGCAATACCACCAACAAAGAAACATATGGCTGCAATCCAGCTACTTACTGCAAGCTGTAGAGTTCCACTGATACCATGTCCGCTGGTACATCCTCCTGCCCATCGAGAGCCAATACCCATAAGTATACCACCCACAAATGCCATCAATATTCTTGCATAGGGTATGGTTACAAACACTCGATTAAGGTCATTTGACATATCTGATGGTATTTCAGGAACCCATCGCGGTTGAAAGTAACCGGATAATCTGGAAGATATAAAAGCACCTATAATAACACCCAGAACGAGCATCCATTGCCAGTCTATAGTAGGTTTAAATTTCTGGTAATAAGGTTTTTCCTCTACCTTGCCACCCCGAAATAAACGTTCTATCATACCACTGGTACGGGCAAAAGCTGTAGAGCATCCTATGGGATGGTCTGAAAAGAGAAAAGCAAACCAACTGAGGATGCCAATACCAGCACCAATGATATAAGGTGACCATTCTTCAAGCTTAAGCCATTCCATTTTAAACCTCCAATTTAAGTGGTTTTGATTATTTTCAGAAAAATTTTAGTTCCAGTCATTTATAAGTGTGATACAGATACTTACTCAGACAGTATTGCCAAAATTTCACTATCTGCGACTTTTATTTTTCTGATGTTGAGTTTATCATCAACACCGGAAATTCCATATAATTTAATCATCCTTTCAGTATCAAAACCTGAACCTGTATTATGTATGAAAATCTTATCCGGAACAATGCAGGCCACAGCCGTATCAAAACCACCGACTCTCAGTATACCGGGGATGTTTAATTTTTCTACCCACGCTGATTCGGCATTGGTGTCAAATTCCATTACGTCAACCACAGTATTATCTATATTATCCAGGAAGGCCCTGGCCATAAAGCACCATAATCCGGCTTCATCAAGACCTATAATATTCACAGAATCATATTTTCCCTGCAAATATATAGCCGCAGTAACTATGTCTTGAATTCTTAAGGCTTCATCTTCCACATTAAATGTGCTGAAGTAGGTGCAGTATTTTTCCCTGACTGTATCTTTCAACGGGGAATGATGGTCTCCGGTAAGGAATGTATCAATTCCAACCACCGTTTGTCCTTTTTCAATTAGGCTTTCCACCATAACAGACGGCTTTCCTGAATTCATATCCACAAGTCCGGCTTTGCCCTGAGGGTAGACAATAAGGTTTGCCGTTTTTGAATTGGACCTGGGTTTGTATACTATAGCTGGAACCTGGTCTTTTTCTCCGGGACGAGTGAGAATGTAACGGGCTGCCATAAAATTTTCCCGTTTAACATGGGCACTGCCTCGATTTGGCATGAGTTTGGCATTTACTGTATCAGGAACTTTTACATTAAGCACATCACCAAGGGCTGGCAGCATTATTTCCCTGTATTCCTTAAGGCTTTCTATACCCCTGGGCCATATTGCATCCAGAGTGTTTTTAAAATGGCTGGTTATTGATTTTAAAAGGGAGTTCTGATCCGGTGCGCTATCAGGTCTTTTATGTTTTTTATCGAAGGTTCTGAGTGTCTCAATAGTTTCAAAAGGAGTTTCCACCTCTCTGAATTTACTTTCATCATTTTCATTCAAAAGCCATTTTCCGAACCATTTATATACAGCTTCCCGGCTGTTCTGGTTATAATTGTGTCCTGCGTCCTGGTAATAATATGTGAGTTTGTTTCCGATCCCCATCATTTTATATATACTTAAAACTTCCGGATATTCCACTTCTGGTGTTAAGTCTGTCCAGTCCCCGGTTGCTCCTACCAGTATCTGGGGTATAGGAGCTGCTGTGGCGGCTATTTCAACGTTATAGGTGTCTAGACGAAGGCTTGGTGCATTTTCGCAGATACAACCACCCTGAAAGTGAGAAGATACCATGCACACAGGGGCAGTAACCTTTATCCTGTCATCCACAGCCGTCACCAGAAATGTCTGAGATCCGCCACCAGAGCAACCTGTGCATGCTATCCTGCTATTGTCAACTTCAGGCAGAGATGTAATAAAATCCAGGGCCCGAATACTGTTCCATAATTGCAACCCGCCTACACTTACCGACCAGAGATAGAGTTCATCACTTCGGAAACGGTGATCGAGCTGGTTATTATCTATATATCCTACCATATTATATGATAAAGCAATATATCCCTGAAGGGCAAAATTGGCGCATCTTTTCTGTACTGCTTCGGCCATACGACCTTCTGCCCAGTGACCATGAGGGTTGATTATTCCCGGTAGGGACCCGGACTTGTCCTTTGGACGATAAAGGGAACATGGGAAATAATATCCGGGCCAGGTTTCCATATACATCTTTTCAACAGTGTATCCATCCCGATCCAGAGTTTCCACCACTTTAACATTCAAAGGACATGGTTCCGGCATGGGCCATAAGCCTGCACTTACCAGTATTTTCCTGCGTATATCATTTTTACGATCTTTCCAGTCTTCCAGAGAATCATATTCCGGGAAAGGAAAAGAGGAATAAGTATGACGCATTTCCCGATAACGTAAATCCGGCAACGGAGAAGGACGTTCGGGATATATACTCATTAGCTCATGTATCCTCTGGGGATTGAAATTTTCATCAGATGTCAAAACAAACCATGCGACATCATCTTTTTGGGTTGAAGCCATTTTAAATTCATAGGCTTTTTCAGCACTAAGTTCCAGTTGACCTACTTTACCCCAGGAAAAGATATTTCCCGAACCAAAATTTTTATTTTTTAATTCAGCTTCATCAATTTTAATTGTGACTGATGTTCCACCTCTACCCCAGAGCCATATGTAATAAGTTCCCGATTCCGTAACTTTTAAACTCTCACTGGTAATTTTTTCAATACCAGTACTATTAAATATCATCATAGCTTTTACCTCCAATATTTGAATGGCCAAGCAAACTAACATTGTAACAATAACGATTTTGACTATTTTAACATTTTTCATGATTTATGTAACCCTTTAATTATGAGAAAAGATAAACAAAAACTCTTGACGGATATTATCGTTTGTTACCCAGGGTTTGTCAACCGGATTCCGTTTATGTTTATATTTTATTAACAGAAAAATCGCAACCAAAAGTAAACTTGCATCGTCTTTATTAATGTAGAATATTTATAAATAAATATAATTTACATAAGCAATTTCAAGAAAATTCTTTCGAGATATCAAAGTCTTCATGTGCGTCAAAAATCCCCCTCATCCCCTTTTTAAGGGGTAAAAATGGGCTTCACTCATTAAGGGAAAAGTTGAATATGTTTTCTGGAAATTGCTTAGAAAGGGGAAAGCCAATGCTGGAAATACAAAATCTTACAAAGGTTTATGATAACACCATAAGAGCTGTAAATAACCTGAATTTAACAGTAGAATCCGGTGAAATATTCGTTATGCTCGGGGCCAATGGAGCGGGAAAAACTACAACTATAGACCTGATACTGGGTTTTATTGAACCAACCGAGGGAACTGCCCTTATTAACGGCATTGATATTGTCAAAGAGCCATTGGAAGCGAAAAAATATGTGGCGTATGTATCTGAAAACGTAATGCTCTATGGTAATTTTACCGCCCGGCAAAACCTGGATTTCTTCACAAAACTCGGGGGGAATAAAGACGCGACAAAGGAAGATTATGACGAGGCAATGAGAAGAGTTGGTTTACCAGAGGAAGCATTTAAGAGGAGAGTTAAAAGTTTTTCAAAAGGTATGCGCCAAAGATTGGGAATTGCCATAGCAATTATGAAAAATGCAAAACTCGTACTGCTTGATGAACCTACTTCGGGTCTTGATCCTAGAGGTGGAGCCGAATTCCTGGAGCTTCTTCAAGTTCTTAAATCAGAAGAAAAAGCCATATTCATGTCAACTCACGACATTTTTCGTGCTAGTCAAATTGCCGATCGTCTTGGTATAATGAGTAAAGGTAATCTTGTTGCACTGATGGAAAGAGATGAAATAGTAAAAGCTGATCTTCAAGAAATTTATATGGAATATGTGCAATCATATAATTACGATCAGGTTGGCGAGGTAGCTGAAACTATAACCGAAGATACAGATGACGAAAGGTAAAATATCATGAAAGTAAAAGTAGGGCTTATCGGATGTGGCAACATGGGTTCAGGTCTATTTAAAGCGTGTGCTCAGCTTGATAACGCAGAAGCGGTTGCTGTTGCTGATCCTATAGCTGAAAACGCCAAAAGACTGGCCGATGAATTAAACGTAAATGCTTTCAGCAGCTATGAAGAAATGCTGGATAAAGGCGGGATTGACGCTGCAATTGTGGCCGTTCCCAATTATCTTCATGCCAACGTTTCTGTAGCTGTTGCGCATAGTGGTAAGCATGTGTTTTGCGAAAAGCCTATGGCTTTAACCGTAGATGACTGTGACAGGATGATTAAAGCATCTGAATCCAGTAATGTAAAGCTGATGATAGGCCAGGTGCTTCGTTATCTGCCGGTGTTTAATAAGATGAAGGAAATACTTGATTCCGGTTTACTGGGTAATCCTTTTTCCATGTATGTATCCCGACTGGGCAGCGGTACATGGGGTAACCCTCAACACTGGCGTATGAAAGCCGAAACATGCGGCGGCGTGCTTTATGAGCTTAATGTCCATGAACTGGACTATATGCGCTATGTATGCGGCGATGTGGACAGTGTTTGTTCCCACATGGGAAATTTCCTTAAACATGATACCAGGGATTATGAGGATACAGTCCATGTATTGTTAAAATTCAAAAGCGGTGGAATGGGTTCTCTGTTGGCCGGTCAATGCTCAAGTATTGGCGGATATGACGGCAAAATTCATTGCACCAGGGGAACAATGCACTTTGACAACGGCAAAGGCACTATTAATTATAAACCTTTTGATGGTGAAGAAGTTACTCTGGGTAGGGATGATATGAAAACCGAACCGGGAGTCAGACGGGAAATAAGGTTATTTATAGAATCCATAATCGAGGATAAGGAACCACCTATACCCGGTTGGGATGGCAAAAAAACTATAGAGATAGTCCAGGGAGCTTATATTTCGGCAAAGGAAGATCGAGAGGTTAAACTCCCGTTTTAATTAATACACAACAGCGATTTTACCCGTTAGTATATCACTTTCTCCGTTACGATCCGCTTTTATCATGTAGACATATATACCCTGGGCAACTCTGGTTCCTATATCATTGGTTCCGTCCCACGTGAGTTTATCAGCCCTTCCATTCAAGCTCGTTGTGTATGTATGTATTAACTGACCAGTTGATGTATAAATGTCTAGGGTTATAGTGTCTACCTGTTCTAGCAGCTTGTAATCGAAGATAATGGATTCGCTGCTACCAGGTCCCGGATTTGGATATACTTTAGAAATGGCTATAACTCCACCGGGTGCGAGGGCGATTGAGTCCACTGTCAGGGAATAATGATGCTTTGTATTGTGACCATACTGGGATATGACAGCCACATAATATATACCCGGTGAATCAACTTCAAAGCTTAGTATTTCAGGATTTTGCCCTGGGGCTGAAGAATAGGCCACAACTCTTTCCATATAATCATATACTTCTATGTCATAATTAGCTTCTTCAGGTATATTTTCAAGATATATTAATGTAGTTTTATTTGCTTCTGCGTGGAATTTATAATAATCTATATCTTCCGTTTCAGTCAGGAATGACGTATATTCGCGGCTATATTCCAAAGGTCCATAAGCTTCAGCTATGCTGTCATTAGGTTCGTAAGTATCACCGGAAAAAAATGTGAAATTCATGGTCATACCTTCTTCACTTATATCAGTTATTATAATCCCACTGTCAGAACCATCATTAGCACTGCTGGAGGGTGTTGTAGAAGGCGTAAAAGCTGTTTGATTATCGTCAGCAGAATAAGCAGATCTTTCTGTTGCGCCCATAAAACTCCGGTGTTCCGGATCTTCTGGGTCTTCAACCCATGCCCTATGAGGATAACCAAAAGACTTGGGTTGATTTTCATCTATGTGCCATATCACTATCCCGGACTCAGGAAGATAAGTGTCATACATCAGACCGGAAAAGCGATTCCTGTTTTCAATAAGGAAGTATTCCCTGCCTGATTTACCCGTTATATTAACTTTGTAAAGCCTTTGACCTTCCGGATGTTCAAAGCTATCTATTGAATATGTACCCGGTGTATTAAGCTCAATAGGATTCAGCCAGCCTGTTATACCATTGGATCGGTCAGCGTCAAAATCCCATTTCAGGTAACCGCATATATGGGCTGGATGTCGGCCGTTATCCTGGTAAGGGCCGAATGTTCCCATCAGACACCAGTTTCCCACTGGATAATCATAAGCATAAAGGTCAGGAGCCCCGAATTCATGGAAAAACTCATGGCAGTATATGCCTATATTTATAAAGCTCAAGCTTGGATCTTCTGCCACAATCATGGCTGAGGATATGGACACACCGTCATAAACTCCCTGTATATTGTCAACCACAGCAGACCATATATCATTAGGCATACCGGTAGATGCTTCATCGTTCCCGGCATGTATAAGCATAAAATGATCTACATAACCATCCCCATCCCGATCATATTTAGAAAAGTCAACTTCGTCATCGGCGGCTTTGCAGGCTTCAACAGCCATCTCTTTGTATCTACGGGTTGATATAGTTCCAGAGCCATAGTAAGTCATAGGGTTGCTCATTCGATACCACCTATCACCACCGGGCACAACGCCACCCATATAACCTGGCATTACTGTCATATTTCCATAAGACACTTCCTCAAAATAAAGTCTTAAGGAACTACCGTTTGTGCCAAATATAGCATCATCAAAATCTGTTGAGGGTTTTATTCCTGGTTTATCTGAAAAATCTACCCTGATTGCGAGTATGTATTCTATACCATCCGGCTGCGGTTCATATCCCTGTTTTGGTATGTCTGAATCCCACATTGCGGAATAATCAGAACTGGATGGACTCATATCAAATTTAAGCATTTGGGTGAGTTTCTTTAGAAGAATCTTGGGATGCGGCGGGGCTGCATAACTCATGAAGGACAGGGACAAAACAAATAAAACCACGAAAAAGTATAGGCGTTTATTCAAAAACATTACTTCTTATTCCCATCTTTAAGTGTGATGATAGTTTAAAGATATCTGGTTCTTCCGGGTTAAGTGTGGTTATAATTGAAAATTCTCTCAGCTTGTCATTCCTGCTTTTGCAGGAATGACAGCATAAAGAAGTTTCTTATCTTTACCACACTTAACCCGGAAGAGCCAAATCTCTCAGCCAGTCATTCCTGTTTTCGCAGGAATAACGAATTCTATAATTAATAATAGAAAATCAGTGAATGCTAACTAGACAATATGTTTATATTTCTACACTCAGGCC
>WJIO01000107.1 GCA_014730235.1 Candidatus Poribacteria bacterium | reverse complement strand
GTATCAACGAAAAGGATTGATTTCACTGAATCAGATATGATAAAATGAGATAGCAAAGTTTAGCACTCAAAGAAAAATAAATAAGGAGAGGGAAAATGTCAGAATTCAACGGCTTAGGTATGAATTTGGGTAATCTTTCCAGACTTTCATCAGCAAAGACGCGCTCAATAAGCGCAGAGAATCCCAGAGGTGAAAAAGGCAAAGGTGGAATGGCCACAGAAGGTACAGGAGCAGGATGTGCCAGAGACCTGGGTCAAGGCTGGAAGGTATCGCCAAGTGTCGTGGTAAAAGCCGGTGAGACATATACTCTCGCGCATATAGATGGCCCTGGTGCCGTTCAATCTATGTGGATCAGCGGCGATGTCGCCCGTATGGGACCTCTTTGTCGTTTTTATATATTGAGAATATACTGGGATGATCAGGATATTCCGTCTGTGGAATGTCCTGTATCAGACTTCTTTGCGTCAGGATGGGGTCAGTATGCCCAGATTAATTCGTTACCGGTCGCCGTCAATCCTAATCGGGCGTACAATTGCTTCTGGGAGATGCCCTTTCAGAAACGATGTATTATAACTTTAGAAAACCGTCATCATCAGGATATGACCCTCTATTACCAGATCAACTACACCCTCACAGAGGTAAATAGCGATCTGGCATATTTTCACGCCCAGTTCCGGCGCACTAACCCACTTGCCTATAAACAACCTTACACCATAGTCGAGGGAATTAAAGGAAAAGGCCATTATGTGGGCACAAGCATGGCCTGGGGTGTTAATAATACCGGCTGGTGGGGTGAAGGTGAAATAAAATTTTATATGGATGGCGATAAGGATTTTCCCACTATATGTGGAACCGGAACTGAAGACTACTTTGGCGGTGCCTATAATTGGGATGTAGATGGACAATATACAAGCTATTCCACCCCGTTTATGGGTATGAATCAGGTTATAAGACCTGACAGCACATATAAATCACAGATGAGATTTTCCATGTATCGGTGGCATATAACGGATCCTGTTCGATTTGAAAAAGACTTAAAGGTTACGATACAGGCTTTGGGTTGGCGGGATGGTGGGCGTTACCTGCCTTTGCAGGATGATATTTCATCAGTCGCTTATTGGTATCAAACGCTTCCTACAGAGCGTTTTCCTGAACTTCCAGATAAAGACTATTTGGAAATTATATGAAAAAGAAAAGAAGAGAAACATTAATATTTATCGGTTTTATGTTAATCATATTAGGGCTTGGACAGCTTATAGGGGTGTTTTTTCCTGGAAAAGGAACCAGTTATTTGGCTAAATACGGTGGAGATACCAACCAATCTAAACTTTCATCTGAAGAAGAGATAAATATCCGCAACATCTTTATATTCACCAGCCTTGCCCTGACAATACCCGGGATAATTCTAATAATAATATCCTGGCCTAGACATAAATAAAGATAAATAGAATATAGCAATTAATTATCAGCCTTTTGCTACGCATTAAAAACAGAGAGATTCCGAATTTTAGGCCTTTCTATAGACTTTATGCATCGTAAACGAACAGCCTTTGCTTCCACCGGTTCAAATTGCTGGATCCTCTTATGGCCGATGGATATTCCATCACATATTTTCTGCCATTTATCACCTGGAAGAAGACCTTCTAACACATATTCCCGCACTCGCTCTCCATAGGCTATATCTTCCATAATTGAAACATGATTAATGATGGCAGGCTTATCCAGTTTTAATTCCACCATCTCACCATCACCATCAGTTTGAGCGACTGCTTTTCCGAAGCGGCGGGTTATTTCATTTCCCAATTCTTCAAGTCTTTTCATATCAGGTTCTGGCATAAGCCCATCCCGGTCAGGTGTAAGCCCTAGCAGAAGGTTACAGTTGCGTCCTACAGATTTGTAATAGCAATCAAACAGCGTTTCCAGTGGTTCTATGCGATCTTCTCTGTTGGGTTTCCAGAACCAGTCATGATCCCGTAGAGGCATATCACACATCCCCGGCGACCAGGCCCGACCTTCCGGATCGCCGTGAAACAATATATCCCTTCTATTTTGTTTGTGGGCATAACCATGTGATTTAACTGTTGGTATTGTAGCCCAGCAGGGATAGCCAGCAACGCCGTCCTCATTGCCTATCCACCGGTGTTCAGCCCGTTGAAGACTGTGATAAAACACCATGTTCGGCTGATATTTATCTACAATCGGTATAACATCAGGGCCACCTTCTTCGGGAGTTTTAACCCCGGCATCAAACCATATTTGAAATAAATCCCCATAACGTGAACACAATTCCTTAACCATCTTCTCACATATCTGGTTAAAATTCTTCTGTTCCTCATCGTCACCTTCACCCCAATTTACCTTATGTTTATCAACTTTCCAGTAGGTGTTTCGATGACAGCTAAGGTAAAGTCCCGGTTCTATTCCATATTTGCGGCAGGAATCAATGAAATCCCTGACCACATCGCCTTTTCCACTTCGCCATTTTGACTGTTTAAGTCCGTAGGGATAGAGATCGCTCTGCCATTGCAGAAAGCCGTTAAAGTGAGTAGCTGTAAATATAGCATATCCTGCGCCGACGGCCTTCGCGGCTTCAAGCCATTGATCTGTGTCTAGTTTGCTTGGATTGTAAAGGTCTGGATCCATCGGTTTGTGGATATGCACGGTCCAACCACCTTCAGCATAAACGGGCAAATCAAAATGATACACAACCCCGACCTCACAATCCTGCCATTTAATCTGCTTATCCAATGGTTTGACTATGTTATTACACATTTTATATCTAAAAATTTCTCCTTTGAGTTCATTAAATTTTTGGTTCTTCCGGGTTTGGTGTGGTTATAATTGAAAATTCCCTCAGCTTGTCATTCCTGCTTCAAGCTTTTTGAAAAAGCTTGAAGCAGGAATGACAGCATAAAGAAGTTTCTTATCTTTACCACACCAAACCCGGAAGAAACAAATTTTTTAACTATGGCTAAATAAATAATGTCATATTAGAATGATCAGCATTTTCCAAAAAGGCTGCAACTCCACCCTCTTCTACACCATCCAGAAGTTCCTCCTTATGTATACCCATGATTCCCATAGTCATGGTACAGGCTATAAGACGAACTCCCTGATCCATCGCCATTTTTATAAGTTCTTCCGGGCTGTGGACATTCTTTTTACGCATAACCCCCTTCATCATAGAGGTTCCCATACCGCCCATATTCAGCTTGGAAAGCTTTAGTTTGGAACTGCCCCTGGGCATCATTCTGGTAAACATACGTTCCATGAAGGTCTTTTTAACTTTTACTTTTTCCGATTTACGAAGGACGTTCAAACCCCAGAAGGTGAAGAACATATTTACCTTATAACCCATTGATGCTGAACCGTTGGCAATAATGAAAGCTGCCATGATTCTGTCCATATCATTGCTGAATACTACTATAGTTTTCTCCCGGGCCTGTGGGGTTGCACTGATGTCCTGTGGAGAACTTTCTGCCAAATCTGCCGGTGGAGAATCAGGATCGCGCTTTTTTACTCTACCTACTATTCTGCCATCCTTAACCTCAATGGACAAAACCTCGTGTCCAACACTGCGGCACCAGGCGGGAAGGTCTGTGGCAAAACCTGTATCGCTGGCTGTTACCTCCAGGATATTACCGGAATTCAATTCGTCCATCTTTTGTTTGACTTTCATTATAGGGCCAGGACACTGGAGACCACACGCATCAAGCTGAGCCATAGAAGCATTCTGATCCTGACGTTCAGGTTCAGTATCTGATGATTTAGTCTGGCTTACATCTTCACTATAATCTGAATCTATTGTTTCCTGAGCATCTTCATCAGATCTACATTGACATTTATATATTCCATATCCGCCGCTCATATTTCGTGCATCAAAACCATTTTGAACAAGCATACGGGTAGCAATGTAACTCTCTACCCCTACATTGCAGTAGACATAAATAGGGACCTCTTTGGGCAAATCATCCAGATTTTCTCTCAGTTCTCTTAGTGGTATATTTTTAGCACCCGGAATAGAGCCAACACCAATTACATCCTTTTCCCTTACATCCAGAAATATACCATCCCCTGACATCAATTCATCTAAATTTTCCCAGTGTTCTACTGGCATATCACCTGAAATTATGTTAGAAGCTATATAACCGGCTATATTAACCACTTCCCTCGCTGAACCATAAGGCGGCACATAACCCAATTCAAGGTCTGTAAGATCATCCACTGTCATGTTTCCCGATATTGCGCTGGCCAAGGTATCAATGCGTTTATCTACACCCTCTGAGCCTAAAATCTGAGCTCCAAGGATATTTCCATCTTTTGGTGAAAACAGCAATTTCATATTCATCTGAGAGGCATCAGGATAATATGTCACATGGGAAAAGGGATGAAGATAGCATTTTTCATAATCTATCCCAAGACGTTTTAATGTCTTTTCATTAACACCAACGGTTCCTACTGCCAGTTCAAAAATTTTAACAAGGCTGGTTCCCAATACACCTTTATATTTATCTTCCCGGCCGTATATGTTATTAATCGCTATACGGGCCTGGCGGCTGGCTGGGCCCGCCAGAGGAATCACTACCGGTTCACCTGTTACCAGATGTTTTGACTCTACCGCATCTCCAACGGAATATATATTAGGATCTGATGTGCGCATAGTCTGATCTACTTTAATTCCGCCGGATTTACCTATTTCCAGATCTGCAGCTTTTGCCAATTCCAGATTTGGTTTTACACCTATTGAAAGCATTACTATATCTGTGGGGATTTCTCTTCCACTTTCCAGTTTGGCTATTATCTTTCCATTTTGCTTTTGAAAACCTGCCACAGGATCAGAAAGAGCAAGCTTTATGCTATGCAATTTCATAGTTTTGTGTATAATATCGGCCATCTCAGGGTCCAGAGGGGGCATTAACTGATCCAGAAGTTCAACGATAGTAACATCCATGCCCAGATGATTGAAATTTTCAGCCATTTCAAGGCCTATGAATCCACCACCAACTACAACAGCACTCTTTGGATTTTTGTCTTTAATATACTGGTTGATTTTATCAGTATCAGTAAGATTTCGGAGTGTAAAAATACCATCCAGATCAATACCAGGCAGGGGCGGTTTGATAGGATTAGCTCCAGAAGAGAGGATTAACTTATCGTATTCCTCATTATAACTATCTCCTGTATTCAGATCTACTACCTCAATATATTTTTCTTCAGCGTTTATATTTTTAACCAGAGAACGCACCCGAACATCTACATTATAGACCTGCTTAAAGTTTTCAGGATTGGATATGAGTAATTCACTTCTGTTTTTTATAACCCCACCTATATGATAAGGTAACCCACAGTGACCGTAGGATATATGCTCTCCACGCTCTAGCATAATTATCTCAGCATCTTCATCCAACCTGCGAGCCCTTGAAGCTGAGGCAGGGCCGCCTGCTCCACCACCTATTATAAGTAATCTCATGTTATACTCCTCAATAATTGTATATTAAACAGATCGGTATTTAAGATCGTAATTCCCATATGTTCTTATTTTAACTAAAATCTACAAGAAAAAATTCCCTAAGCCATTTTGGGATTAGTCAATCTCTTTACTTTACCTTTACGGAATAGATGAAGAGGATAACTTGAAAAAATTCATGCGTTTTTAAGTATTAACCTGAATGATTTTATAAAATGGTTTTTCAGTATTTTTGTCAAATCACTAAACAGGTCTTTCTTTCAGGCTTTTAAATGATACACCTGAATCGGCTGAAGGTAGAAGTTGAACAGGTTTAGACATAAGGAAATCCCCCTTTTGTATCCACTCCTTAAGTATGTTGGATATTTCCAGAGCTTTTGAATAGCTGGAAAGAGGCGCGGTAGGTATTTTATTTCCCTGAACCTCTATTTCTCCTGATTTTAAATCCCTGTAATTGACTTCCCCCAGACTGCCGCCCTCCAAATTGGGATACTTATTGCTATAGTCAATTACCTGAGTAACTATATCTTCATCTTTTACGGCGGTAAATCGCGCCATCTCCTCGTTAAGTATTGGTACAGGTATACCAATGCCAACGGACAGGGTCGCGCCGTAACCTCTGAAAGAAGCACCTCGAAGCCAATCATCGTTCATCTGTTTCAAATCACCCATAACAGCAAGGGTTCCTGCACCTCCTCTGGGAATTCCTTTTTCCGTTCGCTCTTCAGTAGGGTTATGTTGAGTTCCATTCCATACCACATAACCTGTTCCACCGCCCAAAAATATCCGGGTTCCAATGCCAATGGTTCTATATAAAGGATCGTTCATAAGGGGTGATAGCTGGGAAGCTGTGGCATAGGTAGCATTGCTCAGGTTGGATTTCAGGGTTCCCATATACGTGTAAATAGTTTTACCTGATAAATTAACGGCACAGTTATAGTTCTGATAGGAATTTCTGGGATTCATCAAAACAGCTTCATTCAGGTCTGCCAGGCAAATCCATGTATCCAGTTCCTTCCGGGGATAACAGTCTGTACCATATGATATGGCTTTAAGATGCACATCCCGACCTGAAACCAGATCCTCGATTACATGTCCTCCACCATATCGAAATTCTCCGGGAAATATTCGATTTAATGGGTCATCTTCAGGTAGCTCAGTTGCCCCAATATAAAGGTCAACAGCAGCTATACCGGCATAAGCATTTACACCGTTAAGCCATGCCTTTTGTGCTCTTATCCTGGGCTTTGCATGACCAAAATTCAGAAATGCACCGCTGGAACACATAGGGCTGAATGTTCCAGTAGTCACAACATCAACTTCCCGAGAAGCCTTTTCAACACCCTTTTCCTCAACAATATCAATCATTTCTTCAGCATTAACAACAACAACTTCACCTTTTCTTATCTTTTCATTTATTTCTTCGTATGTTTTAGGCATGGTAATATTCTCCCATACTATGCAGATTTAAAACACGATAATTCTCTGGGCATTTATATTCAATAGTGAAAAATGCTTTTTATATCAATAAAATTTAAGAGATTTTCCAGCCTCATCCCACAATTATTATCGGCAAAAAGGGATGAGGCAAGGCATGGACATATTTATATTAGCGATGATATTTGGATAGAATATTATGGAAAGATTAGGAAAAATCAGGGATATAAACATATAAATTTCCTGAATTTAAAGTACTCGTTAAAAAATGAATATAATTTAGTTGCCATTCCTTCGAAAGCAGGAATGACAAATTCTGTAATTGACTATAGAAAAAATCGATTATTATAAATACATTTTTCATTTTTTAACGATTACTTAAAACAAAAATAATTCTGAATTTAAACTTTTGCAAATTGATTATATCACATGCAAAACACCTGATCAAGCAAAATAAAATCTACCAAGCATAAAATTTATTCCCTATGTTATTGCGAAGAACGGGGTAATAAATAAAGTTTGGTTCCTTCGGGTTCAATGTGTTAAAAATAAGAAACTTCTATATGCTGTCATTCCTGCGAAACTCTTATTCCTTTTTGCTCAAGCTTTTTCAAAAAGCTTGAAGCAGGAATGACAAGCTGAGAAAATTTTCAAATTATAACCATACTCAAACC
>WJIO01000106.1 GCA_014730235.1 Candidatus Poribacteria bacterium | reverse complement strand
TCCTTCCCAAACGGGAGATGACTCCAGATGAGATACTCAAGATTATTCAACAGAAGCATAAAGCACGATTATCAGCACGACGTTCAAAGCATCGAAAGCATAAAACCAAACGTAGAAACTAATGTAACAAAGTCAAGTTAAGATAGAAACCGAATTATCCACAGATCAAGCATTGCTGTTCTTAGCTCTTTTTCAATTTTTCTCAACTCTTTTTTTAGCTCAATCTTATCCTGCCAGAATGATAATTCCTTGTCCCGCTTTTCTTTGCACAAATCCATTATCCTGCTTTCAAGAGTAGTGCGCTTGAGCATATCGGGCATAATGTCCAGCTTGTATATCTCGGTCTGTATCCTGCACATATCATAATCAATGTTAGACTTTAGCTCATCCTTGAGCTTCTGCCTTTCGTCTAATTGAGAATTAATCTCGCCAATATTTTTCTTTAGAAAATAGATCCTGTCGGAGATTACCTCAAAGAGTATTTTTTTGCTCTTTTCCGGCATTCCGTTTGTAAGCATGGAATAGTCTTTTAAGTAGTCCATGCAATATTACTGCTTATTGCTGTTCTTATAGTTTCAGGAAGTCTGAATCATGGATCATAGACCTGTCTGACCGCATTTTTTACATACACGCTGGTCGCCATGTAGGCTATTCCGTCTTCCACCTTTATATCACCCAGATTGGGCATGCTCATATTTGCTAATTCCTCTTCCATTTTCCTTATTGGTCTTTCAAATTCATCATTTCTTCTCTGGAATTCGGCATCAAAATCTTCAAGCGCTTTATCAAACTCCCTTAATGGATCATAAAAAGTATCATCTGGATAATTATTCCTTCTTTGTCCTGAACTATAGCCAGCATTACGCTCAATCAAATATTTCCATAGTTGCTGTTTAATCAAATATGCCGCTATCTGTTCAGGTGTTACTGGTTCGTATTTAACAGTGACTTGAGTATAAGGTATAAGCTTTGGTTGCTTCTTTTGCTTTTTCTTTTTCCAAAACATGCCATGAATAGATCATCTGATCTTTATAAATATTCTCAGGGCGTTTGACCACTGCCCCTCATTCAGTTTTTCTGATAGCGAAAAAACTGAATGGAGGTGGGAGCATGAATCCCGGAAATGAACCAACAGAAAAACAGCTTGCAGTAATTCGCAGGCTGGCAAAACAGACCAATACTGCTGTGGATTTCAGCGGAATAGGGTCGAGAAGAGGGGCGTCAAAGCTGATTGATGAACTAATTGCAAAGAAGGGCGGCAAAGTTAAAGAAGACAGCAACGGATACAGAGATAAGAAATGTATCTATGGGTTGTCAGTGAAACTGATCTTTCAGAAATCCATACAACTGAATATGGACTATAAAGCTGATCAGTTCTGGAATGAGGTTGAGGAATTCTACAGGCAGTATGTAAAGCATCAGGACCGGGCTACAAAGTCCGGCTCTCAGAGGTGATTCCAGATGCAGACTATTGCTGTAACAAAACACAAGCCTAAAGATAACATTGTCATGAGGGCAAAGAGGATTGCTAATCTGTTAATTGACAAGGGCTTCCCCTATGTTAAGGTGGAGCTTGAGGCCAATGTCCGTCCCGGGGATTACAACGCTGAATCGGAATGTTCTGTTTGCTATGGCAACGGCAACATATCCTGCAGAAACTGCGATGGCACAGGAACTACATGGACAACATGCTCAAGGTGCAATGGAAGAGGCTTTATTGACAATGGCGAAGATAAGCCGCTTGCTTGTCCATACTGCGATAACGGGCAAAGGGAGACGAGTTGTCCGGACTGCTCTGACGGACATATAGGCTGTTCTGAGTGCAACGGAATGGGATATTTTGACAACGATGACTGGCATGAGGACTACCACGACGCTTTCTGGGAGATATTTACTGATAAGTTAGGGGAAATATTGAGGCTTACGGAGCACGCCCACATATACTATGATGGCTCTGTGGATACAGAGGTTACCATGACTCTCCGGGCTGATTATCTGGAAAAGCTGCCGGAAATAGTGAGGGCTTTCACTGAAACCTGCCGGGAGTTTGGTGAATGCGATACAGGTAACGCAGGACTTCATATAACATTGCTCCCATGCAGCAGATATCCAGTAAAAGAAAAGCTGGATATAGAGAAAATATCCAATTTCAGGAAACAGGTGAGTAAGCTTTTGTTGGGTTTAGTGTGTCTTGGCTCCCCAGATGACAGAACAAGAGCCTTCGAGTTCAGGGATCTGGTTGTGTCCAGGGACAGGAAGTATTCGGCAGTATACACTCATTATGATACCTGCATTGAATTCAGGCTTTTTGACGCTTGCCTGGATAGGCCTTCTTATATCATCAGGTATATGGAACTTATAGGAAAAACTCTCCGATATTACAGCAATAGCCCAAAGCGATTTTTGAAACTCAAAGACACGATTACCCTAAAGCGGAGCAATGAGATCCTCAGCAAGTCCTACAGGGGTTGCTATAGAAAGCTTGATGACGTATTCCGGACAGAGGAGAGCATTGGCAGATTATTTCAGGAATTATCCTATCTCATTAAGGTAAAATTCAGGTTTTGGCTAAACTGCATCTATACGTTCTACACACTGGGGACAATCACAAAGGGGGAGTTATTCTCAAAGCTTGTCTCTGAGCTGAAGGTGTGAAAATGTGCGGCATAATTTACTATAAAAACTTTACAGGCAGACCGGTGAACAGGCTGGCGCTGAAACATTATTTCCGCCAGAAACATCGGGGCCATGAGGGATTTGGCTTTATGGGAATATCCGGTAAAAGGCTTATGACTTGCAGAGCCACACATGAAAGCGGGATAAAGCAATATCTGAAAAGGCATTCATTCAGCGAGATACTGTTTCACCATCGCTATCCCACATCAACCAGCAACACAATAAAAACTACCCATCCCATTGCAGTCTCACAGCCATTATATAATCATAAATATTATGTCATCCATAACGGCATGATATATAACGCCCATGAGCTAAAGGCAAAGCATGAGAAAATGAAGATAAACTATAGGACATCTCAATACAGGAGATGCAGGAATTACTGGGGAGAAATTGAGGAGGATTATGAATTCAACGACAGCGAAGCATTGGCTCACGAGATTGCATTATTTTTGGATGGTAGACAAGAGAACATCGAAGCTAAAGGTGATATGGCATTCATCTGCCTGGAAACTGATAGAAATAATAATGCTCTAAAACTTCACTTTGCCAGGAATAACGGATCGCCTTTGGAGATGAAAAATAACTCACATTTATTGGTGATTGCCTCTGAAAGTTTATCAAATCAGGATATTCCGGCGCACACACTGCATACTTATGACTACAGGACTGGAGAGATCAGCCATAGCAGAATAGAGTTTCCTGAGTATAGTCTGGTTGGCAGCAGCTCTCTTTATTCATTCTGGGATCAGCTTGATGAGATAGAGATGAGCATTCAGGAATATGAAGAAGAACTGAATCGAATTGAGAATGCCCAGTTGAGGGCTTCTGTCAGTGGGAATACTATGAGGTATCAGCGATTGCAGAGGAAGAAAGACCAGCTTGAGGAGCAGATTGGGCAGTTATATGACGAGCGGGATTACATGCAGAGCATACGCTTTGATTGGTAGCCTCTTCGTCTGACTTTCCCAGGTGGGTGAAAGGCTGTTTAGATGAGGTGCATTGACAGTAACGTGCTGGAATATGTATTCTATTTGGCCATTGAAGCGACCATCCAAATTGTAAAGTTTATAAAGAGATAGACAACCCTACTACACAAAGATGAAGACATATGATAATTTATTAAAGATAGGCGGCTTTGACGAACTATGCAAATTAAGTCCAGATGAGAAGAGTGATCTGCGTAAGTTGATCAAGCATGATATTCATAATCCACAAGACTCTTTATCAGATAGCAATTCAGTTGATTCCAAAGTTTCTTTTATTAGCGAATATGAGTATCTTCAGCGTCTTGGAATGAACCCTGATTCATCGGCATTTAAATCCAGAGATGACGATATTATAAAAAGAAGGCATGAAAAATTTGTTCCTATTAGATTATATGAAATAGCCGCAGATAGAATTAAATCTTTAGATCAGGCAGTATTTTCCGAATATAGTCAAACTTATGATGATCCAAAGCTGCCTTTGCTAATCAAAATAGATAAGCACATTATAATGCCATTCATGGGATTCATGCATTTTATCATTTCAGGCGGACAGGAAACCATTATGCCATTGACATGACAGATTATGAAGGTTTTATTAGAGATAAGGCAAGTGCTGATTATCAGCGATATAGAAAATTCCGGGACGGAACAATTGGGACAATTTCCTATAGGATATTAACAAGCTATTACTCTTTGAAATGTGATGAAAGTGCGCTTCTATTACACCAGAGCACTATTTCACAACTGCGGCAAGATAGCCAGTCATGATTCTGATAGTTTGGAAATAAGGTGTGTAACATAGGCAATGTAAGCTTTTTCTTAATGCCAGCACACTCGGAAAAGCATAATATGTTCGTTCCGCTAACCGAGAACGCCCATTTAAGTTTTTCGGTCTTGCGACCTGCACAATTCCGCTTAACCTGTGTAGTGAATAAGCAGTAAATTGTCATTAAATCCGGTAATGGGATACGACTAAACTGTAAATCCTGAAACCGCTTGGATTTCATTATTTGACTAGATTCCATTATTTCGATGTCCGCTCGTTGTTTTTCCGGAATAGAAAACAACGAGGTGGTCAAACATGAACAGGATTCATAACATTATAGAGTATATCAGGTCTTGCGGAGATTTTCCGTTTGATACTGACCATGTTCTTGGGAAATTGAATGATATAATTTTCAGCTATGGCATTGTGTGTATTCTTGACTCCGGTGAATACTATATGTTGATGGAGGAGTTGTTGGATTTAGCCATAAGGTCTGAGATAAGGGAGGCCGTAAGATGGGCTAATTGGCAATTGCAATGCGGTCAGGATTCAGGGATTGATTATAGGATTCCTGGGTATATTTAGATTACAAGGAAATATCTTGCCAGGATTCGGTCTGTGGCGATATGAGTCACTTCGGTTTACAATCTATTGACATTTTACTGAACCCCAGACAACTTGTAGATTATGTCTATGCGCAATAGTTGATGGATTTAACGGAAGCACATCCGACAGAAATCTAAGCGCGGCAATGGCCCGTTAGACCAGCCTTAATAATGAAAAGCAAAAATACTCCCATGAAGAGGCGTGAAGACGTTAGT
>WJIO01000105.1 GCA_014730235.1 Candidatus Poribacteria bacterium | reverse complement strand
TCTGGATTATTGGGTTTTTAATATTAAATTCGGTTTGTTTTAGTGCTCCTGATACCTGGGTTAAAAAGGCAAATATGCCCACTGAGAGATACGGTCTGACTGTTGCAGCTTCAGGCGGGAAAATTTACGCTATAGGTGGAATGCTGGATATGGTATCTTCTGTCAATGCAGTGGAAGAATATGATCCTGCTACTGATATATGGACAAATAAAAAAGAAATTCCCAACGCCAGATCCGGTTTAACTTCATGTGAAGCCGATGGAAAGATATATGTTATAGGCGGTGCTGATATGATATTTCTTCTGTCAGACGTAGAGGAATATGATCCAGCCGGTGACAAATGGAGATTGATGACCAACATGCCGACAGCAAGAGGCGCTCTGGCTTCAAGTGTAGTTGATGGCAAAATATATGCCATCGGTGGAACTGACGGCATAAATCCCCTCGCCAATGTTGAAGAATACGATGTGGCCAAAGACAGGTGGGAAAGAAAGATGGATATGCCTACACCCAGATCAGGCCTGAATGTTTGTGAAATTAACGGTAAAATATACGCCATTGGTGGTCAGGCGGGTCCAGGTGGTCAAATCGGTGGGGAAATTCTTTCTACTGTAGAAGAATATGATCCTGCTACGGACACATGGACAAAGAAAGCTGATATGCCTACACCCAGAACAGCATTTGGGATTAGCGCAGCCGGGGGTAAGATATATGTCTTTGGTGGAATAACCAAAAATAACGTCTTCAATTCTGTGGAAGAATATGATCCCAAAACCGATACATGGACAAAGAAAGCTGATATGCTTACACCCAGATGGGGTCTTGCAGCGGCTGCTGTAAATGGGAAAGTATACGCTGTAGGAGGTACACTACCTGCGGCAGAACCAAAAGGCGAGGCTTTTGTCGAAGAATATGATACAGGTTATATAAGCAGTGAACCTGTCACGCCCTTTGGTAATATGGTAAGTATCTGGGCGAAAATAAAACAGGAAAGCGGGGGAACTCGATGAAAAACCGAAAACCCAATGTGGTATTTATCTTAACTGATGATCAGGGTCCCTGGGCAGCCGGTTGTTATGGTAATCCAGAAATACGAACCCCAAACCTGGACAGATTAGCCAGTACCGGTGTAAAGTTTGAAAGTTTCTTTGTGGCAATACCTGTATGTTCACCTAGCAGAGCAACGTTTATGACCGGAAGGATACCATCTCAGCATGGTGTCCACGATTGGATCAAGGAAGGCAATGTGGGGCCTGACGCCGCCAGCTACCTTAAAGATGAAAGCTGCTACACTGACATTCTGGCGGAAAACGGCTGGACATGCGGAATGAGCGGAAAATGGCACATGGGGAACAGCCAGGTCGTCCAACATGGTTTTCATCACTGGTTCACCCACCAAAGAGGCGGCGGACCATATAATAACGCGCCCATGGTAAGGGATGGAAAGCTGGTAAATGAGCCGGGATATGTTACCAACGTCATTACAGATGATGCGCTGGAATTTCTGGACAATCACGCTGAAGGCAATAATCCCTTTTACCTGAGTATTCATTATACAGCACCTCACAGCCCCTGGACAGGTCATCCCCAGGATATCGTGGATTCTTATGATGATTGTCCATTCAATTCATGCCCACAGGAACCAATACATCCATGGGCCGGGAGATTAACTGAGAATTGTCATGGTAATCGGGAGATGCTCAAAGGTTATTTCGCCGCCGTTACAGCCATGGATGCGGATGTGGGTCGAATAATGGATAAAATCGAGGAAATGGGTATAAGGGATAACACATTGATATTATTCTTCAGCGATAACGGCTTTAACTGCGGTCATCATGGCTTCTGGGGAAAAGGTAATGGCACAAGCCCATTGAATATGTATGACAATTCCATAAAAGTTCCGGCCATCGCCAGCCATCCGGCACGAATTCCTCAGGGCTATGTCCAGGATGCAATGGTATCGGCTTATGACTTTATGCCAACACTTCTCGACTATCTGGATCTTCCTTTACCGGAGGGTAGAAACCTGCCGGGACAGAGCTACTTACCGGCACTATTGGGTCAGGAAAGTACAGGCAGAGAAAACGTAATAATCTACGATGAATACGGTCAAACCCGAATGATAAGAACCCGAGATTGGAAATATGTCCACCGACACCCGATAGGGCCTGATGAATTGTATGATCTGAAAAATGATCCGGATGAAAGGGAAAATTTGTTTAGTAATCCATCTCAAGCCAGCCGAATTAAAGAAATGAAAGCTGAAATGGAGAATTGGTTTGATAAATACGTGGAATCTGACAAAGATGGATTGAAATATGACGTAAGCGGCAAAGGTCAGATCCGACCTGTAGGGGATAATTGGAGTATGGACAAAGAACCTTTTGCCTGAAAAAGAAAATTTATAGAGAATATTCAAAAACGGATTAAAAATAGACTTATTTTTAATCCGTTTTTTTATTCCAAAAAATGTCAATAGGAAAAAATTTCTGTTGAGTCTAAGTAGGAATAATGGTATATTATATCAAGAAACAATAAATATTATATATTTGTTTATTTACATCACCTTCTTACACTGCTAACAATATAATAAAATTGAGGGTAACATGGAATTTTTTGCAGGAGTTTGTCATCCACGAGAGCGTCTGGATTTAATGAAAGAGGCAGGTGTCCAATGGCTAAGGGCTGATGCACCTTTTCCATTTGAAAAAGAAACAGGTAATCCATCCAAAAGCTTTAAAAATTATGCGGAAAAAATATCCCAATGGAGTAAAGCCGGTTTTAAAGTTATGGGTATTACCCCTTATCCACGAGGATGGAAGTTAGAAGCTGGTAAACCGGGAAGCCAGGATTTTCTTGAAATTTATGAAGAAGCATGTCGCTATCTTGCCAGTGAACTCAAAGATACGGTACAGGGATGGCAAATTTCCAACGAGTTGAATCTGGAAATGTTTCGCCGACCATTAACAGAAGCTCAGGCCATTGAATACGCTAAATATGGTGGTTCCGGGGTAAAAAAAGGAAGTCCGTCGGCCCTGGTGGGGGTAAATATGGCGGGATTCAGCGATTCAGCTTTAAGAATGTATGCAAAGCTTTATCCAGAAGATGACAAAAAAGAACAGGTAGAATTTAACTATGTAGGAACAGATGGTTACTTTGGATCATGGAGTTCCGGTGGCCCTGATAGCTGGCATGAAAAGCTAAAAATCCTTTATGAAAAGATACGTAAACCTATAATCATTCAGGAATTTGGTTACGCTTCAGCAGGGGAAGTAATGACGCCAGAAGAACGAAATAGCGGCAAATCACCCCATGAATTAAAGAAATGGGCTTATGACTGGAGAGATGGTCATACACCAGAAGTCCAGGCCGAGTATCTGGGAGAGACATATAAGATATTCAAAGAAACGCCAACGGTATTAGGTGCAATATGGTACTGCTGGGCAGATCAGGATAGATGCTGGAACTGCGGTGCTGTTGATTGTCCATGTGAAACGGCGTGGGGACTGGTTGATATAGATGAAAACCCCAAACCGGCTTATTATGTCTATAAACATATCCTTGGATAAATTCCTAATTGCAATTCATGTAGAGGCAAGAGGGTTTGGTATTAGGAGTAGAAAATGGGAGATGCAGATAAAAACAAAGGACAGCTTTTAGAAGAAATTGAACAACTAAAACAACAAATCAAAGAACTTAATCAGGAAAATATTGCCAAGTCAAAACTAGAAAGATATAAAACGATTTTTAGCTTTTCCCCAGAAGCTATAGTAATTCTGGATGTATATGGCAATGTAGTAGAGCTAAACGGCAGACTAAAAGATTGGCTCGGTTACGAACCTGAAAATGCTGTAGGTAAAAACCTGATGGAATTACCTTTTTTACCAGATGCGAGTAAACAAAAAGCAATAAAAATGCTTTCAGAAAGAATCTCAGGAGAGGATATTCCACCATACGAATTAATATTCACAGATATGGATGGAAACGAACGTATAGGACGTATATACGCCAAAGCAGTATATTCTGACAAAAAAGAGCATATCAGAGATATTGTTCTTATATCGGACATTACAGAAAATAAGAAAATAGAAAAAGAACTGGAAAATCATCGAAAGCATCTGGAAAATCTGGTTGAAGAAAGAACAACATATCTAACCCAGGAAATAGCTGAACGCAAACGCGTGGAAGAAAAACTCAGGTATTCAGAAGTCCGGTGGCGATCCCTTGTAGAAAATGCTCCAGAGCGAATACTGGTAATTGATAAAGATGGTAAAGTCACATTTATCAACAGAGGTTTTTTTAGTCATGAAGCTAAAAATATGGTAAACACTTCAATATATGAATATCTACCTTCAGATGAACAGGTTAAACTTCGTGAAAATCTGAGGGATGTTTTCGAATTAAAGGAAAACAGACGTTATATTGGCTCTGTTACTGCGCCAAATGGATTTAAAGTATGGTTTGATAATAGCCTTTCACCTGTAACTTATGATGACGATTCTACTTATGCCATAGTTATTTCCACCGAAATAACCGAAATGATAAGAACAACAAATTCATTAGCTGCTGAAAAAGAACGTCTCAGGGTTACTCTCAGGTCAATTTCTGATGGTGTTATTAGCACTGACAGACAGGGTAAAATTTTATTGATGAATGAAGTTGCAGAAAATCTTACGGGATATGATGAAAACCAGGCTTATGGTACACATATAAGTAATATCTTTCATATAATTACAGAAAACAGCGGTCAGGAATGCGAAGATCCGGTAAAAAGAGTTTTGCAATCCGGTAAAACTGTGGATTTATCCGATGATTTATCCAGCGATGTTTTATTGGTAGACAAATCAGGAAAAGAAGTTGTTATATCCGGCAGTGCTGCTCCTATTCATGATAAGCAAAATGAAATTATTGGTATTGTAATAGTTTTTCATGATATTACAGAACAAAGGAAACTTGAGGAGGAGCTTTTAAAATCACAGAAATTAGAATCAATAGGATTATTAGCCGGTGGAATAGCCCATGATTTTAATAATATACTCACAGGTATAATGGGAAATATATCCCTTGCTCGTATGTTTAAAGACCCGGAAAAAGTAAAAACCAGACTATTAGAAGCAGAAAAGTCTTCAATCCGGGCAAAAGGGCTTACAAATCAACTTCTGACATTTGCTAAAGGTGGATCACCCGTAAAAAAGGAAGTTTATATATCAGATATAATTAAAGACTCTATCAATTTTGCCCTTCATGGCTCTAAACTGGATTGTAAGATATCGTTACCTGATAACCTGAAAACAGTAAGTATTGATATAGGTCAAATACAACAAGCTATAGGCAATATTATATTAAATGCGGAACAGGCCATGCCAGAAGGTGGAAAAATTGAGGTATATGCCAAAAATATTATAGCAGGAGAGGAGAATTTACCGGATTCAGAAGATAGCAAATATATCAAAATATCCATAAAAGATAATGGTATGGGTATATCAAAAGAGCATCTGCCATATATATTTGATCCATATTTCAGCACCAAGCAAAAAGGTAGTGGGCTGGGACTTGCCGTTTGCTATTCAATAATAAAAAAGCATGATGGATTTATAAAAGTTAATTCAAAATTAGGAGAAGGTACTGTATTAAATATTTATCTTCCGGCTGTTGAAAAAAGCACAGAATACAAAAAACAATCACCAGAAAAAGAATTTGAATCAGGAACTAAAAAAATTCTCATAATGGACGATGAGGAAGTTATCAGAGATATTTCAACTGCAATGATTACTCGCATGGGATATGAAGTAAAGGCAACAGCTAATGGTCAGGAGGCAATAACTGCGTATAAATTCGCTGCCAGATCAGGCAACCCTTTTGATCTTGTCATACTGGACTTAACAGTTGCAGGAGGAATGAGCGGTAAAGAAACAATACGTGAGCTTTCCATTATTGACCCGGATGTTAAAGCCGTTGTATCTAGTGGCTATTCAAGCGATCCGATTGTCTCAAAATATAGGGATTTTGGTTTTGTTGGAGTTATAAGTAAACCTTTTAAATTTGAAGATTTGCAAAAAGCTATAAACACATTTCTTGTTTAATAAATTGGCTTTATAGAATGAATTTATAATTTACTCACCTCTTAAAACTCGCTAAAGCCAATACTACCTCAAAGAATAAAATTTTCGGTTCTTCCGGGTTTAGTATGGTAAAGGTTAGAAACTTCTTTATGCTGTCATTCCTGCTTCAAGCTTTTTCAAAAAGCTTGAAGCAGGAATGACAAGATGAGAGAATTTTCAATTATAACCGCACTAAACCCGGAAAAGCCGAATTTTCCACACTTAACTTCATAGAACCAAAGTGATAAGGAATAATATTATATAGAATACAGTTTTTGTTAGTGGGATATTTTACTAATATTTTGACATTAAAAATTCGTTTAAATACTTTCAATATTGAGATAGGAGAGATGATTCCTTGAAAGACAAAGTTCCAGGAATGGAAGAATTACAGAAAAAAGTTAGTGATTTCGTAAACAAACTGAAAAAGGAATATGGGGATGGAATACAGGATGTTAAATTTAATACATTTCCCCAGAACCAGAAAGATAATGAAAAACCAGGCACCGTTCCTGAAGAAAAACCAGAATTCGACTTTAATTTTAACTTAAAACCTAAAGAAGTTAAATCATATCTGGATCAATACGTAATTAAGCAGGACGAGGCAAAGAAAATATTATCAATAGCAGTATGCGATCATTATAACCATGTTACCCAATGCGTTTTGCAGGATAGGTTAAGAAAGAAAGCCGATAATAACGAAATTCCAGATGAAGAATACTGCAAACAAAATGTTATTATGATCGGTCCAACAGGTGTTGGCAAAACCTATTTGATTAAAACTATTGCAAAACTCATAGGTGTACCTTTTGTAAAAGCTGATGCTACTAAATTTAGCGAAACAGGTTATGTTGGTGGTAATGTTGAGGATCTTATCAGGGATCTGGTAAACGAAGCTGATGGTAATGTTGAGCTTGCTAAATACGGTATGGTATACATCGATGAAATAGATAAGATATCTGCATCCAATAATTTCTACGGCAAAGATGTCAGCGGTAGAGGCGTTCAAACAGGACTTCTAAAACTTATGGAAGAAACAGATGTTGACCTTACAGCACCCTATGATCCTATATCACAGATGCGAGCAGTTCTGGATTTCCAGAAGAAGGGTAAAGCAGAAAAACGGACTATA
>WJIO01000104.1 GCA_014730235.1 Candidatus Poribacteria bacterium | reverse complement strand
TATTAATATTCTCAGGTAAGGAGATGAAGTTTGCAGGATGATGTAATAGATAAAAAGGGGGTTGAGAAAATAAAGGGTGTTACCCTACGGTCAGTAATTATTGCCATATTGATAATGCCCTTGAACGCTTATTGGATAATACAGATGGAGGTAGTCTGGTGGGGATTTCCCACTATTGTTGCACTCTTTTATAATGTAATATTCATATTGCTTCTCCTTTCCGTTTTAAATCTCCTCCTGAGAAAATATCTGGCAAAATGGGCTCTCAGACCGGGAGAAATGCTGACTATCTATGTTATGCTTTGTATTGCTACCGCTTTGAGCGGATATGATATGATGCAGTGCCTAGTTTCCCTTATCGGAACGCCGGTATGGTATGCCACACCGGAAAATGAGTGGCATGAGCTGTTTGATCTTCATCTACCGGAATGGCTTGTTATAAAAGACAAAGATGTATTGAGGGGATATTTTGAGGGTGATACTACCCTTTATATCGCCAAGTATCTCAAAGGCTGGGCTTTGCCTGTTCTGTCATGGGTTTCTTTTACTGTAGTTTTGATTTTCGTGATGCTCTGTATCAGCATCATTGTCCGTAAACAGTGGATTGATAACGAAAAACTCGCTTATCCAATTATCCAGTTGCCCAATGAAATAATCAGAGAAGGTGGAACTCGAAGTTTTTTTGGCAATAAACTTATGTGGATGGGATTTTCCCTGGCCGGAATTATAGACATTCTAAACGGCATACACCACCTTTATCCCGCTGTTCCAAACCTTCCGGTAAAGCTCCACAGTATCGGTCATCTTTTCGCCCATAAACCCTGGAATGCTATGGGTTCTCTCCATGTATCCTTTTATCCTTTTGCTATCGGTTTGGCCTTTTTGATGCCATTGGATCTGGCCTTTTCCTTCTGGTTTTTTCTGTTGTTCTGGAAATTCCAGAGCGTTCTGGGAAGCATAATGGGTTGGCAGTCAACATCGGCTTTTCCTTATCCAACCCACCAATTAGGCGGAGTTTGTATAGGACTGCTGGTTTTTGCCCTCTGGTCTGGCAGATCTTACTTCCTGGGATTTTTAAAAGGCTTCTCCATAAAGGATTTGAACCAGGAAAATAATAAGATGATAAGACTTGCCTTTATTGGCCTGGTTATAGGAATGGCTTTTTTGGTTTTATTTGGTCATAGAATGGGTATGTCTGTATGGATTGCCATATCATTCTTTATACTATATCTTGCCCTTTCCACCACTATAACGAGGATTCGGGCAGAACTCGGTCCTCCAGCCCACGATATGTATGGTGCAGGCCCGGACCATATCCTTACTACTATTCTAGGTACCCGTCGCATGGGCCCCGGCAACCTGACGGCTATTTCATTATTTTACTGGATTAACCGGGAGGCATACCGCACCCACCCTATGCCCAACATACTCGAAGGCTTTAAACTCGCTCAGCTTAATAAAGTAAACGAAAGAAAGCTGTCATACGCTATAATCCTGGCTGCTGCTGTGGGTTCTATATCCTGCTTCTGGGCTTTACTGCATATCGGCCATAACCTGGGTGCGGCTACCCAATTATATGGCCGCACATGGTTTGCCAGGGCTGGTATTACCCGTCTTCAAAACTGGTTAAGCTATCCGACTAATACCGACGTTACAGGATCGTCTTTTATTGGTGTTGGATTTTTATTTACAATAGGCCTAATGATACTCCGTACCAGGTTTATCTGGTGGCCTTTGCATCCAGTAGGCTATGCGGTGACCAGCTTTTTTATTGGAAATGTCCTCTGGTTTCCGGTGTTAATCAGTTCCGTAATAAAATGGATAATTCTGAAATACGGCGGAATAAAACAATACAGACAGGCTGTGCCATTTTTCATTGGGCTTATACTGGGTGAATATATAGTAGGCAGCTTGTGGAGCCTCCTAGGAATACTATTTTCTATGCCCACTTATATTTTCTGGTATTAAATTAATTTAAAGTTTCGCTGTTGACTCATTATATGAATTTTCGTATACTTTACCTCATGTTATATCTTGCAATTTGTCTTCTTGAATTCATAATATAATTTCAACTTACAGGAGGCGTTAATATGGTTCGCATAGGTGTAGTAGGCGTAGGCGGGATGGGTAAAAGTCATTGCGGTTCGCTAAAAAATGTTAAGAACTGCGAATTTGTTGCTGTATCCGATATTAATCCACAGGCAGTATCGGAAGCCGCGGAGAGATTTGAAGTCAAAGCCTTTACAGACCATAAAAAAATGCTGGAAGAGGTGGATGCTATAACCGTAGCCACACCTCCCTGGGTCCATGCAGAGGTTACTGTGGATGCTGCCAAAAAAGATATCCATGTTTTCTGTGAAAAGCCTATGGCAGCCGATCTGGAAGATGCAGATAAAATGATCGAAGCAACAGATAAAGCCGGGGTTATACTGATGATCGGTCAGGTGCTGCGCTTTTATCCCCTGCACGAACTGGGGAAAAAGATGGTGGATGAAGGTCTTATCGGCGATATTGTATATATTGAGACGGATTACTGCGGCAAATACTCAGGCCCGAGGAATAAACCGGAGACGTGGTTCGGTAAAATGGGCGGCCTTTTGGAAAATGGTATACACAAATCAGACCTCATAAACTGGTTTGGTGGAAAGCCTAAAGCCGTATCTGCAGAGGTTGGAAGCTTCTCTGGCTATGAAGATTGGGAAGATTACACCATGTCCCTTATAAGATATGATTCCAACGCTGTAGGAATACTCCGATGGGGACCGTTTATGGGTTCAAGAGGCAGTCGTGGTACAATAATAGACGGTACAAAAGGCTCAATGAAGCTAGATATGGATTCCGGCAATGTTTATCATAAGCTTATGGGTGAAAGCGAATGGACAGAAAGCATCCCTCCCGGCAAGGGTGAAAGCGGAGTTGTAAGGGAACTTCAGCACTTTGTAGACTGCATAAACGCGGGCAAAAACACCATAGTTGATGGAAGGGAAGGTCGTAAAGCAATGGAGATCGTTCTGGCTACTTATAAATCAGCTAAAGATGGCGTTAAGGTTAATCTGCCAATGTAAATCAGCAGGTTCTTCTGAGTTTTGTATGGATTCTAAACAGGAAAATAAGATCAAAGAGTTTGTCCGAATAAGCCTGAAAAACACCGACATCGCTCATGGCTTTGACCATATAGAATATGTGGTGGCTATGGCAAAGAAAATTGCAATAGAAGAGAAGGCTGATCTCAGGATAGTAATTCCGGCGGCATACCTGCATGATGCCGTCTCCCGGGCTGAGGTGGAAAGCTTTGATGAGCATACTGACGAATCGGCCCTGGTGGCGGCAGATTTTCTTAGGGAAATAGGTTTTAGTCATGATGAAATAGGCAGGATAGTTGAGGTTATAAAAACTTCCTCGTATGAGTCATATCTGAAAGGTGAAAAACCAATATCAATAGAGGCAAAGGTTGTCAGGGATGCGGATTGGCTGGATTCTATGGGCGCCAGAGGGATTGCCCGGGTGTTTGCCTTTGCGGGTCATTACGGATGCCCGGAAATGGGAAAGGTTTCATGGCATCCTGAATCACCAGTTAAGCTTGAAATGAGCACAAAAGGCCCTGATCCTTCGCCTTTATACCATTTCTTCTCAAAGCTGCTGTGGTTGAAAGACGAGATGCAAACTTCTGCCGGAAAAATTGAGGCTCAAAAGCGGCACCAGCCTATGGTTGATTTTTTGAATACATATAAATCAGAGACGGAAACAGACCAATAATCATGTTTTATTCATCAATCCGAAAGGTTGATTTTCATCTGGCTGTTCTGCTGTGTATGGGAATAGCCTTTTTCATCATCAAGTGCATCGTAACATATCCTATAAAATATGTTGGCCATGCAGATGCAGCGGCTTATGCAGAGATGGCCGACAGCCTTATTCACGGCAGGGGATTTTCCGTTGACTATATAAGCTGGTATTTTGAAAAATACGACCCCAAAATAGTTCGCCCGGAAGACCACTGGCCTCCCCTTTATTCCATATTGATAGCTCCCTTTTTCCCTATATTTGGAAAGACTGCCTTTGCGGCTAAACTGCCATCTCTGATAATATCTTGCCTTTTATTGCCTGTGGTTATATATTACCTGACGAAAGAGATCAGCGGTAGCAAGTTTGCTGGCTTGGCTGCTGGTGCTGGTATACTTCTTTATCCGTTCTTCTTCCGATGGTCTTTGCACTGCCTCTCAGACATCCTATTCACCTTTGTTGTTTGTTCTGCTGTGTTATTTGCTGTTAAATCCCTGGACAATCCCCTTTACTTCTATTTCCTGGGTGTATTCATGGGCTTGGCCTATTACGCTAAAGGCTCAGGTTTGGTCATTATACCCGGGTTTGCCCTGTTCTATCTAATCGCTTACAAAAGCATAAAAAAAGTGATCATGGATCGAAGGATATGGATCAGCTTTCTTATAGCCTTTCTTGTTCTTCTGCCCTGGTTCATAAGGAATTATATACACTTTCGTGACCCCTTGTATTCAACTCAAAGATTTGCCGCCGGATACATAGGTTATCAAAGCTGGGAAACTGGGACTTATGGGCTTTATTGGGGAGAAAGGCCTCCACCTTCTTACTTTGATAAATTCAAAGAGATTCCGGTATTTCAGACTGAAATTAAATTGGGAGAAGAAATTGATGATAAAATACGCCAGGAATTTAAAAATCATGGTATATCCCTATCAGAAGAGGCTTCTCTTTCAGTTAAAAGGGATAAATGGCTACTCGAAGATGATATAATCTATACTATCAGGAGAGAAGATGGGTTGTTGAATGTATATAAAGGCGGTCTGGTTCATGTAATAGATATGACCAAAGAATACCTCGAGGCTTATTTCTGGTGGACGTTCATAGATATATACAGCCAATGGGGTAAATACAGCAGCATTGCCTTTCTTACTTACTTTATTAATATACCATCACTGCTGGGTTTATTTTTGCTCTGGGGAAATCCAAAGAGGCATATAGTCTGGATAACAACCCTTTTGCTTATATTGTTTTTATCTGCCGGTTGGTCGCCTATCAATCGCCTTGCCATGCCTATGATATCGCTTATGATGTCCCTGGGATGGTCTACATATTTTGTGGTTATCAAATTTTTGGCAAGTTTAACAGGCAAAATACCTTTCAGAAAGGTTAATATCAGAAAGTTTATAAGATCAGTAAATAAAAGAGACATTTTGGAAAAAGATATAAACAAAACGCTGATGGTTTTATCAAAAACTTTTTACTTTGTAAAGAATAAACTCAGTGTTGACATAATCGCTGGATTCGTGTTATGCTGTCTTGCAATGCCGGTAATTGTAATTTCTACCGAAAACGTGGACGCAGCAATAAGGAAAAGCGGCTATCCATATCGCGAGGGGGCACAGGAATGGATGGACATGGGAAGATGGCTTCGGGAAAATGCAACGCCTGATTCCATAACCATGACCAGAAATCCCTGGGAACTGCATTTCTACTCAGAGCAACCTGCAATCCAGATACCGCGTACCACCCTGGAAAAAACTATAGAAGTGATGAGGTATTACAAGCCGAATTTTATTATCCCCCAGCTTGATATCAGGCCGTCTTTAAAGTCTTTAGTGGAAGGCAAAGTTCCGGGTCTGGAACTTGTTTATGACAATAAAAAATTAAAGCTATACAAGATTCGATACGATCTTTTACCATGAAAATTGGAGGTTAATTATTATGACACCAACCAATATTCCAAGACCAGAATATCCAAGACCGCAATTTGTCCGGGATGAATGGTTAAATTTAAACGGTGAATGGGAGTTTGAGTTAGATTCTGGAAAATCGGGATTGCAGCGCAATCTTATGAATGCTGAGAAATTCTCGAAGAAAATCATGGTGCCTTTTTGTCCTGAAAGCGAGCTTTCGGGCATTGGTATCAAAGATTTCATGCCGGCTGTATGGTATCGTCGGGAGGTAAGTGTTCCTGAAGAATGGGCAGGAAATCGCATACTTCTGCACTTTGGCGCTGTGGATTATAACACAAAAGTATGGATCAACGGCAAAGAAGCCGGTTCTCACTGGGGGGGATATACGCCTTTTGCCTTTGAAGTTACGGATTTGCTGGAAAAAGATTCAAACGTCATAACCGTATATGCAGAAGATGACACCAGATCACCTTTACAGGCTTCAGGAAAACAGTGTCCGGATTTCCATTCCAGGGGATGCCATTATACCAGAACTACCGGAATATGGCAGACTGTATGGATGGAAGCCGTTCCAAAAACTTACATAGAAAATGTAAAACTCACACCGGATCTGGACAGTGGTCAGCTTTTCATAGAAGCAAAAATCAACGGCGACAGCAAAGGTATGGTTGTTAAAGCCAACGCCATGATAGACGGCAC
>WJIO01000103.1 GCA_014730235.1 Candidatus Poribacteria bacterium | reverse complement strand
TAGCTTTCTCTCCCATCTGTTCTCTCTTTTGATTATCATGAAGTAATTCTGAAATCGCTTCAGCGAAGCTATAAGCAAATGCTGTCCCTCCTAAACTTGCCATATCATGATCGAAGGTAGTTGCGTCTATAATTATGCCAGTGTCTTTTACTAAATACTTGGGACCATCATAGCTTGACACAACCGGAACAGTACCACATGCCATAGCTTCTAAAACGATAAGCCCAAACGTTTCAGTACTTGCAATGCTGGGGAAGCAAAATACATCAAATGCATTATAGAAAATACGGGTTTTTTCCCTTCGTTGTGGTGTAACAGTAATAAGATTAGAAGGAAAATCATAATTTCGGGGTTCTTCGGTCATACCAACAGCTAGAAATAGTATATCAGGCATCAACCTGGCAATATCCACGAGTATACCAGCACCCTTTTCTACCTCAAATCTCGATATATATCCAACTATCTTCTTAGAGTTTATCTCTGGCATGTTTAGCAAATCCGCTATTTCCTGCTTCGCCTTTTCTTTATCTATAGGGTGGAAGAAATCAGCATCTACACCAAATGGTATAACGTTGAATACGGATGTATCATGAGTGAAGGTAGAGAAGAAATCCGCTGTCTCATGGTTCGGTACCATAAAAGTATCGAAATCTCTCATATACGAATACCAGCGTAACATACTGTTAGTTATCCTCCCATTAGCTCCCCGTATAACATAAGCAGGCAATACCACTGGAACATGTAAGTAAGTCAAAAGTGAAATCATATCTGTATCATCTAGGAAAGCAAGAAATACACCATTATAGTTTTCGTTTATTATAAACGACATTGATGATTTGCTTTTGGGATCAAACGGGACAACGACTAAGTTATCTATACCATCATACTCCTGTGTAACATGAACCTGTGCATATTTGGATAATGCCTTTAAAAGCTCTTTTTGAGCTACAGAAGCACCTAGAAAAGGTGATTTCATACGTCTACGGCTTATAGATGGAGTTGGGGCAAATATTTTCAGTTCAGTCTCGCATGAGGGTTTTTCAATGTTATTAGCGAGTATAGCTCTAATCTGTCGAATGCTATTGTAGATGTCATTTTCAGGATATTGCTCCGACAGAGCAAAAACTATCTGTTCTTCAGTATGAGATTCAATTAATTTAAAAACCTCATAAATTAGTTTGTTAACAGGAACAAGCTGATGATAATCTAAATACGCCAGGAAATGCTTTTCATCAAATTCTATTATCTTGTATCTTGATTTCATGATCTCTCCGCATACCACATTTTATTCAATGAGGAATTTATAATATCTCAACATAGGTATATTAGGTTGAGTGCAACCTTTTTTGTCATAAATCTATCAAAATAATGCTTTCAATAATCCATCAATCCTATATAAATACTCATCAACAGAATCAGGATCCTGCAATAAATTTGGTAAAACAACCTCAATTTCATGCATATTATGTCGTCTTAAGAGAGATAGTGCAATTCCTTCTTCTACAGATATATCGTATAGCCTAGATGTATTATATGCTTGTGGTATATTTACAATAATAGCCTTTGAATGAGTAGTTTTATCTGGTAATTGGCTCATACTAAAACCTATCGGGAGATATCTTGTGGATTTAACTACGTGTTTCCTTGAATTAAGCTTTTGAAAAAGCCGTAAGATCATCTTAGCGCTGTTGTCCCATGTTAATTCAAGAGCATATTGTCTGGCTTTTTCTGCCATTGCCTGTCTTTTGTTTTTATTTTGTAGTAAACCAGTAATTGATTTAGCAAAATCGTCTGCTGAAATCCTTCCACCCAAGGTTGCAAGATCATAGCTGAAAATATCAGTTTTCACAACTATACCCGCATCTTTTACAAAATATTTAGGACCATCGTAACTAGAAACAACCGGAACAGTACCACATGCCATAGCTTCTAAAACAACTAATCCGAATGTTTCATTACAGGCAATACTTGGAAAACAGAAAACATCGAATGCGTTATATAGAATAGGCATTAGCTCTCTGGGCTGTATGCCAATATGAATAAGATTAGGCGGAAAATCGCAATTATGCAGATCGTCTATAGGTCCAACTGCCAGAAATATCGTATCGGGTATTAATCTGGCAATGTCAACAAAAATTCCCGCACCTTTTTCAATCTCGAACCTTGCCACATATCCTACTACCGGCTTTTGACTTATTTCGGGCATACTTAGCAATTCTGCTATCTCATTTTTTGCAGATTGCTTATCCATAGGATAGAAGGAGTTAGTATCCACTCCTAAAGGTATTAAGTGAAACAATGATTTATCCTGAATAATGTTTGAATAGTAATCAATCGTGTCTTGACTAAGCGCCATAAAGGCATCAAATTTCCTCATGGAATTATACCATCGAAGCATACCATTAATTATGCGTCCATTATCTCCATGCGCGGCATATACAGGTAGCATTACCGGAGCCTGCAAATAATTCAAAATGGGCATCATCTCAAACTCATCTACATAGAAGAGCAAAACACCATCGTAATTTTGTTTTATGATCATAGATGCTGACGATTGATCCATTGGATTAAATGGAATAAGAACCATGTTATCTACACCCTCAAATTCCTGAGTAACATGAATCTGGGCATATTTTGACAGGGCTTTGAGAATTTCTAGCTGACCCACAGAAGAGCCTATTGTATGAGATTTCAGCTTTGAATATGGTGTTGGGGCAAAGATTTTTGGTTGCGTTTGTTCTAATAATGGAACAGAACTTCGCTCGAAGAAACTACGAAGCCACTGAATGCAGTTCTTAATGTCTTGTTCTGTATATTCCCCCGTTAAAGAAGCAACAATTTGCTCATCAGTCTGTGATTCAACAAGTTCAAAAACTTCTCGAAATAATTCATCAACAGGATATAGTTTATGATAATCCAGGTCTGCCAAATAATATTTTCCACCAAATTCTATAATCTTATGCTTTTGTGCCATGTTATCCTCAGATTAAAAAAATTCAAACTGGTTATTCATTTTATTTTGATGTTAGCCCATATAACTGCTAGTTTGTTATATTTATTCACAGCGAATGGACCAATTTCTGCATCATTCATGGCAGTGAGATCGTATTCGTAATCAGAAGAGTCACGAAATACCTTAGCTCCATGAAGTTCATCAAAATGCCATAACGCTATGGTGTGGGCGTCTGAATCAAACTTTCCCTGTGGAATAAGTTCACCTTTCACATCATATCTCGGAATGTCAGATATTC
>WJIO01000102.1 GCA_014730235.1 Candidatus Poribacteria bacterium | reverse complement strand
GTAGAATTACAGGTGTCCGGTGAAGTGCTTGAAGATGCCGGTGACAGTGATACATGGCGTTTATCCCGGCTTCGCTGGCTTAATTCCACTATGGGGTTGGAAAATACAGTAATTCCACCATATACACCACTGGAACGTGACGGGAATGTTGTACGGTTTCTCCAGCGCGAGATCAAATTCAGCGATATGGGGATGCCGTCCAGCATCAGGAGCAACAGTCATGAATTACTTGCACGACCTGTCAGATTTATAATAAGCCAGGATCATCAGACATTTAACCGGGAAAATGGTAGACATCGGGTTGTCAGGGAGAATGACGCGGTCATAGAGCAGGAATGGACTGCCACCAGCGGTTCATTGGATGTATTGGTTGAATCTACCACAGAATTTGACGGTTCTGTTAGCACTATAGTGAGGCTTCGTGCCAATAAATCCATGGATATTAGCGATATTTCTCTGGAAATTCCCATCCACAGTGAACTTGCCAGATATATGATGGGTTTAGGAAGGGAAGGTGGCTATAGTGTTGACAATTGGGAATGGAAATGGAACCAAGACCAGGGAGGAAATTTTGTCTGGCTGGGGAATACGGAAGCCGGTATTTTTCTCAAGCTGGAATTTACTCAAGATGTATGGTATTACTCATGTCCAAGGCATGTTGGGCTTACAATGCCGGATTCCTGGGGAAACAATGGCAAGGGAGGAGTCTGTCTAAAATCTCAGGGAGACGAGATGCTGGTGTGTGCTTATTCCGGGGAACGTCATCTTGAAGAAGGTGAAGAGATAACGTATCGTTTCCTCATTCTGGTCACACCTTTCAAACCCATTAACCCTCAACACTGGCAGTGGCGATATGCCAAAAAGAACGGTCTTCATACTCTTGAACCACTGGAAAGTCAGGAAGAGCATCACTGCACTATCGCTCATCTTCACCACGGAGACCTGTCTCTTAATCCCTGGATCAATTATCCGCTGGATCACATGGATGCAATCAAGGATTACATAGAAAAACTGAAAGAACATGGTTTTTATGGCCTGGATCTCTATTATACCGTTCGGGAACTGAGCAATCATACCCCGGAGATATGGGCTTTGCGGAGTCTTGGTGATGAGGTTTACACCACCAATGAAGTAGCATTATACGATGACAAGGGCGGCTGGAGCAATAAACCCGGCGGCGGGGATTCATGGTTGCAGGAGCATCTGGTTACAGGATACACGCCGGCCTGGGTTCATCGGTTCGCCGACGGACAGGTTTGTGCTTCCATCGGCACACAGGGGCTTTCCCGATGGCACAATTATTACGTCCAGGGGATGGACTTAATAATGAAAAAAACTGGTGTTGATGGTCTTTATATTGATGGCGTTGGTTATGATCGTCAGATTATGAAGCGCATCGCCCGGGTAATGGCAGCTAATTCCGATAACTATCGAATCAAAATGCATTCCGGTAATAATTACACCTACATGGATTGGAAAAACAACGTATTGGGTGGATATTGTGAGCATTTACCCTTTGTTACTGACCTGTGGATTGGTGAGGGATTTGACTATGATATGCCTGCCGATTATTGGCTTGTGGAGATATCCGGCATCCCGTTTGGTCTGACCAGCGAAATGCTGGAGTATGGAAACGGGGGTAATCCATGGCGCGGGATGCTGTATGGTATGTATGGCAGATTTCATGATTCTGCACCGTATCTCTGGAAGTTCTGGGATAACTTCGGTATAGAGGATGCTGAAATGATAGGTTACTGGGACGCGAGATGCCCGGTAAAAACCGGCAGTGAAGATATACTTGCCACAGTCTACAGAAAAAAGGATAAATCGCTGATTGCCATTGCCAGTTGGTCAGAAGAAGAAGTTTATTGCAATCTGGAAATAAACTGGGAAGCGTTGGGACTGAATCCGTCAAAGGCTATGCTTAAAGCTCCGGCACTGAATAATTATCAGGAAGAATCAATATTCAAGCCTGATCAGCCTATCCCTGTACCACAAAATGGTGGCTGGTTGCTGGTCATTATGGATAACAGTTTATAAAGAAAGCTATAAAACCTATTTTTAATCAATAAAATATTCATTTTTATTGCTGGTATGTCGCACCAAGCATAAAATTTACGATACTGTTGGCGAATTCAAAATTTATTGTTTTGGTTGAGATTCTTGGTTTTAGATGCTATCCTTCATCTATGGGAAATATGGCATTCAGAATATATGGAGGATTTATCAATGTCACTGAAACCAGAGAAGATACCAAATATACCAGAAGAAACGAAAAGTATAGCGAAGAAGTCCTTCCCAAAAAGTGGCTCCATTCATTTCCGGAAGAAACCATACATTCAACTCTCCTGACATAACGTTTATTTCTGCCCAAAGATAACCCCAATCAAATTCCATCTGCTATTTAAATTGGTATCACTGGGAGCGCAGTGGAGATCAGGAAAAGACGCTGGAATATCTGGTTAAAGCCGGGGAGAAGGCAGCTAATCAGTATCTTAATGATGCTGCTATTGATTACTACACACAAGCTTTGAATTTAGCAGTAGAGATAAATATTTCTGGTGATGAATTGGCTGAGATATATGACGCGAGGGGACTTGCATACAATTATATGAGTTTCTATGAAGAAAGTGTGTCAGATCTGACAAAGGCAGTGGAACTCTATACATCAAAAAATAAAAGGATCGATATCTGGCGATTTCTATCATGGATTTATAGCATAGACATGGATGACATAGATACAGGTATTCACTATGCAAGAAAGCTGGTGGAAGAGATAGCTCCTATGGACAAGTCTTCATTGATTGCCTCAGCTTATCTTAATGCAGCAGTTATTTTCATCTATTCTATAAACCCAGAAGAAGGAATAAGCCTTTTGCAAAAAGGTATAGCTATCGCAGAGGAAATGGGATACAGGGATATTCTTGGTCGTCAATATTCAGCTCTGCGATGGGTTTACACTGCGTCATCCTCAGATTAAAAAAATTCAAACTGGTTATTCATTTTATTTTGATGTTAGCCCATATAACCGCAAGTTTGCTATATTTATTCACAGCAAATGGACCAATTTCTGCATCATTCATGGCAGTGAGATCGTATCCGTAATCAGAAGAGTCACGAAATACCTTAGCTCCATGAAGTTCATCAAAATGCCATAACGCTATGGTGTGGGCGTCTGAATCAAACTTTCCCTGTGGAATAAGTTCACCTTTCACATCATATCTCGGAATGTCAGATATTC
>WJIO01000101.1 GCA_014730235.1 Candidatus Poribacteria bacterium | reverse complement strand
TTCCTCACCATATCCAAGAGCTACTTCATTAAAATTCTTGTTACGCTCATCAGCAGGCTGTTCTGCCATCTTGGTTTTTTCTTTTAGCATAAGTGATTTCCTTATTTGGATTACATTTCTTCTATTTTCACACTAAATCAAAAGAACCTGATTTATTATTTCAAAGGTAACTTGCATTCATGCTGTTCTTTCGCCAGTTTTTCTTCATCCATATAGTATCTCTGGCGCATAAAAAGCTCTTTAAAGTCTACTTTATGAGCATCAAATTCAGGCCCGTCAACGCAGGCAAATTTCACCTCGCCACCGACAGTAACTCTGCAACCTCCGCACATACCTGTACCATCTACCATTATCGGATTCAGACTGACGATGGTATGTATTCCATAACCCTCTGTTACATTCGCGACAGCCCTCATCATCATAAGTGGACCAATAGCAATGACCAGGTCAAATGTTTCTCCGGCTTTTAGCAGCTTTATAAGAGCATCAGAGACAAATCCTTTTTCACCGTAGGAACCGTCATCGGTGCATACAATAAGTCTGTTAGCAAGTTCTCCCAGTTCATCCTCCATTATCAGCAGTTCTTTGGTACGTGCACCTATAATGACTGTTACATCACAGCCTCTTTGTTTTAATTCTTTTACTTGCGGAAACATACAGGCCGTTCCAACACCTCCGCCTATACATGCTACTTTTGCTTCACCTTCCGGCAGTTCGGTTGGATTTCCCAGGGGACCTACAAAATCCTGTATTGTATCCCCTATCTCTTTTTCTGATAACATCTGGGTGGTTTTACCCGCTACCTGGACAACGATAGTAACTGTGCCCTTTTCGTGATCGCTGTCTTTTATGGTTAAAGGTATGCGTTCTCCCTGTTCATGTACCCTGAGTATAATAAATTGACCGGGTTGGGCTTTCTTTGCAACTCTTGGTGCTACGATCTCTATCTGGAATATTGCGCTTGCCAGCACCTTTTTATCCTTAATTTCAAACATTAACTTCCTCCAACTGAAATCATCATCTTAAATCCTAATTACCTTTCTCCAATTGAATTTTCTGCCAGTCATAATCCACATTACCACTGTAAAATTTGTCTGGATTTTTAATGGCCCATATCTGCTTTCGAATGATCCAGTTGTCTGGATCAAATTCAAGAGCATTTTTTAATTCAACTAAAGCCTGTTCTTTTCTGCCAATTTCAAGCATTGTTCTTCCCAACCTGAAATATCCTTCAGCAGAATTGGGTTTAAGCTCTATAACCTTTTTATATTCCTTAATACCTTCTTCGTATTTCTTTTTTTGTATTAATAAATCACCCAGCATCAAACGTATACTTACGTTATCTGGCTGATGCTTTGCCATTTCTGATAAAGTTGGAATATTATATATATCCCGGGATTTACTGGTTTCTTTGAATAAATCTCTATCTACTTTATTCTTGTCAAGGAATTCAGCTATTATATCAGGATTCCGTTCTTTCATTTGATATATACCAAATTCATCTATTACATAATGCAGCGGTACATAGTTTACTCCGAACAGCTTCCCCAGAAGGTTATTTTCATCAATTAGAGCAGTATATGTTACTCCTGCTTCTTTAATATAAGGTTGTGCAACTTCAGCACCCTGAATATCCATAGCTACTGAAACGACTTCAAAATCTTTATCTTTATTAGCCTCATAAAATTCCTGCCAGACCGGCAGTTCACCCCGGCATCCTCACCAGCTTGCCCACAAAAACAGCAGAACCCGTTTACCGCGAAAACTGCTAAAGGGAATTATACTTTCACCTTTTATTGATGGTAAAGCAAAATCAGGCACTACATCACCAATTTCTATTATGTTATCCAGCAAAACCCGATCCTGTGTGACAAAATTTACTATTGCCGGTTTGATGATCCATTCGATTTCTGAATTAAAGGCCTGGGCAATTAGTTCAATATTAATCATTAAATCATTATCTTTGATTAAAGCATCCTGCTGATTATCCAGATTGGCAAAAATGCAGATTTCATCTTTGCAGATACCAATATTCTTTTCGTCGAATTTCTTAATTTCTATTTTTAGATTGTCCAATATATCATCGTTTACGGGTATGTAGAACAGGCCGTGCTTTTCTAAAACTTTAATTTCGGTTAATTCTTTGTCTCCGTTAATATGTATATCCATAGTTATACCTTCATCTGCAAAGATTGAACTGCAAATTAATAATATTTCCAAAGTAGTAAGAACAATAATAGAAGATAAAAAGATATGCAATGGCACACCTATTTTGAATAGAGATTTCATAATTTTTGTGGTTCTCATGGGTTTAGTGTGGTTACGATTGAAAATTCTCTCTAATTGTCATTCCTGCGAAAGCAGGAATGACAACATAAAGAATTTTCTTGAAATTGTTTAAGAGCTTTTTAGAATTCTCAGTTGTTTAATTATTTTACTTAGAACCTGGATTTAAGAGCCTTAAGGCTTCTTTTTGCAACTTCCGATGGTTTATCACCCAAGCGGAATAAATCAACCACATAATATCCTTTGTAACCTATATCCGTAAAGGCTTGGTGCATAGCTTTAAAGTCTATATCACCTTGCCCTAATTCCAGATGACTATGGACTCTATCTTTTATATCTTCAATATGCGCATGGACTATATTATCCCCAAGTTTTCTTATAGAATCGGGGAGATCAGGATCGGTTATATAGGCGTGTCCAATATCAAGATTTACCTTCAAATTTGGTGAATCTACCTCTTTTATCATTTCGAGCATATCATCAGTATCGTGTATGATCAGCAACGGCTCAGGTTCAAAGGCAATATTTACTTTGTATTTCTCACCAACACCAGTTAATTCTTTCAGCCAATCAACCAGTTCCTGCCACTGGCTTTCTTTTTCACCTTCTTTAATACGTTCTGCATTTACGATGAGAATATCTGTATCAAGCCAGTTGGCAATTTCAACACATTTGGTTGTGTTTGCTTTTCTGACCTGAGAAGATTCGTTATCGGCATGGTAGCTTACAGAGGCAATTTCCAGATTTATCTGAGCCAGAAGTTTCTTTATATCGTCAGCCTGCCCGGGCGTAAAATTCTCAGGACGGACATCAGGGCTTTCCAGGCATATTTCCAAACCGTCAAATCCTATTTCTGAAAGCTCTTTCAGAACATCCTCTATTTTCCATCCACTGAATCCACCTGTCCTGAAACCAAACTTCATTTTATCCTCCGTTGTATTTTTTCTTACCTGTAATTGTTAAAAAATGAAAAATGTGTTTAGAAAATACCTTTATAAT
>WJIO01000100.1 GCA_014730235.1 Candidatus Poribacteria bacterium | reverse complement strand
TGCCAAACGTTCTCAAAAAGTAGAAGAGGAAGTTAAACAAAACGAAGATGAGTTACTGGAAAGAAGCATGATAGACTCATATCGCAAGATGATGTCTGATTCTGAGCAAAAGAAGCTGAGAGAACGGGTTATGAACGAAATCAGAAATGATGACAAAATTAAGGAAGAATTTGTTCCAGACCAGCTTATTGTTATTAAAGAAAATGAAATAATCAGAAAAGAATATCTCAAAAGAGGGATCTAACCTATATTTGTCATTCCTGCTTTTGCAGGAATGACAGCATGCAGAAGCTTCTTATTATTATCATACTAAACTCGGAAGAACCGAAATCTTTACTTTTCCCCACCCAAGTTGAAAGAATCAGAATTTTCAAAATCCTGCTAAAAACCTAATTTTTTTGTAAAGATACTTAAAGAATTCCAAACCATCAGCCGATATTATTAATAATACTGGTTCTTATGGGTTAAGTGTGTTTATAATTGAAAATTCCCTCAGTTTGTCATTCCTGCTTCAAGCTTTTTGAAAAAGCTTGAAGCAGGAATGACAGCGTAAAGAATTTTCTTATCTTTACCACACTGAACCCGGAAGAGCCATAATACTTTATAATTGCTGTATAAGTATAATCAGGGGTAGTATATAATAAATCAATGATGGTTAGGGGTTCATAATGTTTATTACTATTTATGAATTGTCGTGGCAAAAGCAATTTTCCCTCCTAAAATTTATTCAAATCTTTCCAGAACAAATGTCAAATAATAAAATAATAACCACCAGCTTATTGGGGAAATCATGGTTTGTGTTGTTATTTATAATTTTGGCAGGTTCTTTGTGTGTCCAGATTTTCCGGTTATTCAGGGAAAAAAAGGAATTAAGAATATCTAAACAGGAATTACAAAATTCATATGATGAAATTAAGGAACAAGTCCAGGATCTAACGCAAACCAGGGATAATCTGAGAAATGAGATAGAAAATCAGAAAAGTAAAATAAAAGAGACAGAAAAAGCAAAAGAAAAGCTATTTACAATAGTTTCAAATATGGAAGAGAGTATTATTTTTGCAGACGCTGAAGATAATCTTATTGAAGCTAATCCATATTTTTGTCGCTCTGTAGGAATAAATAGAGAGAAAATAAAAGGTAAAAGATTATGGGAATGCAATAGCTCCATATTAGATAAAACATATGAATACATCCAGCTTTTTAAAGATAATATTAATTCAGAAACAGTTAAAATACAGCATTCACTGGGATTCATGGATGTTCTGATAAGAATACAGCCGATATACAATAATGAAAAATACAGCGGCGTGGTAATAAATATTATGGATATCAGCGAAATATCCGGGGCAAAACATGAAATAGAGGAACTTAACAAGGTAATGATTGAAGCTCTGGACAGGGAAAAACGTCTGAGTTCCGAACTGAATCTGTCTCGCAAAAAGGCAGAAAAAGCAAACCGGGCCAAAAGCGAATTTCTGGCAAACATGTCTCACGAAATAAGAACTCCAATGAACGGTATCATCGGTATGACTGAACTAGCTCTGGATACAGATTTGACATCTGAGCAAAGGGAATATATGGAAATTGTCAGAAGTTCTGCCGATGCCCTCTTGGACCTTCTTAATGATATTCTGGACTTTTCGAAGATTGAAGCCCGTAAGTTAAATCTGGATAAAATAGATTTTAACTTGCGGGAAACGGTTAATTCTGCGGCTGAAAGCCTGGCTGTTCAGGCTTTTGAAAAAGATTTGGAATTAATAACCGATATAAAATCCAATGTTCCGGACTACCTGATAGGTGATCCAGGCATACTGCGCCAGATAATAATAAATCTGGGAGGAAATGCGATTAAATTTACTCGGGAAGGCGAAGTTTTAATTAAGATTGAGGTTTCTTCTCAGGATGACGATGCGGTTAATATCAAGTGTTCCGTTTCAGATACTGGTATTGGGATCCCTAAAGATAAGCAGGATAAAATTTTTGAATCCTTTACCCAGGCTGATGGTTCTACAACCCGCAAACATGGTGGAACAGGTCTTGGCTTAACCATAAGTAAACAACTTGTCAATATGATGGATGGTAAAATATGGCTGGAAAGCGAGCCAGATGTTGGTAGCACATTTTATTTTACAGCGAAATTTGGTAAACAAAACAAACAAATCATTCAAAATTACACAACAAATTCTGTAGAAATAAAAGGTGTTAAAGTGTTAATTGTGGACGACAATCCTACCAACCGTCGGGTATTGGAAGAAACCCTTCATAACTGGGAAATGAAAACCACAGCAGTTCCCAATGCTCTGGCCGGTATACAAACTTTGGCTGAAGCAGAAATTCAGAATAATCCCTTCCAGTTGGCTTTAATGGATGTCCAGATGCCCGATATGGATGGAATTGAAGCGACAAAACACATAAGACATTATAAAAAATTCGACGATACTATGATTATACTACTGACATCTGTGGTTAAACAGTGCGAAATACAAAAAGATCTGAATATATCGGCGTATCTCACAAAACCAATAAAGCAGGTTGAACTTCTTTCAACTATAATAAAAACCTTGGGCAGGAAAGAAGAGAACAGGATATCAAAAGAATCAGAAAAAACAACACAAAATCAGAATAAGCTCCATATATTGCTGGCAGAAGATAACGTAGTAAATCAAAGACTGGCAATGAAAATATTAGAAAAACAGGGGAATAACGTTTATTTAGCTTCCAATGGTAAAGAAGCTCTGAAAGCCCTGGAAAATTCTGATTTTGATCTGATATTTATGGATATTCAAATGCCATTAATGGACGGCCTTGAAGCAACAAGAAAAATCCGCGAGAGGGAGAAAAATTCCGGTAAACATACACCAATAATCGCAATGACAGCCTACGCCATGAAGGGAGATAAAGAAAGATGCCTGGAGGCTGGTATGGATTCTTATATATCCAAACCTGTAAAGGCCAGGGAAATCCAGGAAACCATCGAAGTTACATTAAAAAAAAGAGAAAAAGCCCATGAAAACTCAGGATCAGAAGTTTCCTTTGATAATATATTGGATAAATCGGAATTAATGGAAAGATTCGCTGGTGATACAGATCTTCTGGCAGAAGTCACAAGTCTTTTTTTGCAAACCTATCCCGAAATGATGTCAGCAATAAGAGATGCAATTCAGAAGGATGACAGTCAGTTGCTCTATACCGAAGCTCATAACCTTAAAGGAACTCTGGGCAACCTGGCTGCTTTAACAGCATATGAAGAATCTTATAAACTAGAAAAGATAAGCCTGAAAGGTGATATGGAAGAAGCAAAGAGGATATTTGAAAACCTGCAGAAAGAAATACAAAGACTTAGTAAAGCACTATTAGTTTTGGTTTAATTGTCCCTGAAATCCAATAATATAAATGTATCTAAAATATTTGTGGTTTTTCTTCATTACCACACCAAACCCGGAAGAACCACATTTTTTAATGATTACATACATCAATGTATCTATTGATGTAGGGTTAAACTTGTGTTAGAATGAATTCGTTGGCAATATAAAAATATTATAAATGCAAGACAATAATTTGCGTTATTGTTTTCTAAATCAGGGGGGAATATGCATGTCTGAAAACACAGGCAAAGTACCTATTGGGCTTCAGCTTTTTTCTGTTAGGGGTGAATGTAGCAAAAACCTGGCGAACACCTTAAAATCCGTATCAGATATAGGTTATGTGGGAGCAGAACCCTGG
>WJIO01000099.1 GCA_014730235.1 Candidatus Poribacteria bacterium | reverse complement strand
CCCAACCCAACCTACATTAAGCCTTTCTGGTTTTCTGTCTGTATAACCATGCTTTCACTCATAATAAAACAAGTAAATTAGCGATTGGACCACTTAGCAAAGAGGCGTTAAAATTCGGCTTTTCAGAATTAGGTTTGGTAATTAAGAAGAATTATTTTGCTTGTCATTCCTGCGAAGGCATGAATCCAGTCATTATGTTAAGCTTCTGGATTCCTGCCTTCGCAGGAATGACATATTGGTTATTTATAAGAATGATATAGTGTTTACTCGCAGGAATGACATAGCAGTTAAGCGAGTAAACCAATAAAATACGGGGAATTATAACCATGTCTTATGTAAAAGCAAATACGGATTGGCTGGCGGATTGTCGTTACGGCATAGGGGTTCACTGGACAGCGCAGACAAAGCCCCGCCGGGGGAATCCCCTTTCGTTTCAGGATTCGGTGGAAAATTTTAAACTGCCCGTCTTTATTGAAGCTGTGCTGGAAAGCGGGGCTGATTACCTTATTTTCACCATCGCCCACGCGCTCCAGATGATACCCGGGCCACATCCTGTGGTGGATGAAATATCTCCAGGACGAACCTGCCAGAGAGACCTTATAGATGAAATCGCCTCTGGTCTGCGGGATCATGGAATAGACCTTGTAGCATACTACAATCATTCATGCAACCATAAGGACGATCCCGGATGGGAAAAGGCTGTGGGTTATCATGATGCGTCAAAGGATCGCCTTGCCGGCAACCTTCTTGAAATTGTGGAGTGGATGGGCCGCAGGTATAAGGATAAAATCAGGGCCTGGTGGTTCGACAGCCCCTATTCCCTGGACACAAGAGGCCCGCATAATTCAGTTACCACAGATATGACCGGCTTCCAGTTCCCCTGGGAGAAATTTACAGAAGCCGCAAAAGCCGGATTTCCAGACCGGCTGGTGACTTATAACGCAGGTGTTAATCAGACATACCTCTATACCACCCACCAGGATTACTGGGCCGGGGAACTGGTTAACCTGAATCATCGCCCGAAGAACCGCTTTATGGATAACGGCCTGCAATGGCATGGATGGACATGCCTGGAAGACCGGGCGTGGGTTCACTCAAAAATGAATACCGATATACCCTCCCCGCTTTATGCGGATGAAGAAGTTATTGATTTTGTCAGGATATGTAATGAGCATCAATGCCCTATGTGTTTCAATGTGGGTATCTATCAGGATGGAACTATGGGAGCAGATTCAGTCGGACAGCTAAAAAAACTGGCTCTTCAGATTTAATCATGGAAAATTTAAAACCGGGAGGACGAATTTCCTGTTGAGACTTTCATTCAGGGATTAATTAACCAGTTAGTTAAAATCCAGAAACTCAGAGTCTATTGTCTAATACAAGCCTCAACAGGAACTTCTTCCTCCCGAAAGCATGAGTTTCAATTAAAATGCTATTTTAAACCCGACTATAGAATTGAACGCGAGAACTGCATATCTTATACCTCCTTGTTTTCGCAAATCTGAATCATTTATAACAGTCAGATTTTATATGCAACCTGTATGCCAATGGGGTTTTTAGTTGCAATACTGCTAAAAAGATGTTTTACCCAATTAATTTATTATGATATTCTGTAGTCATATTACAACAAGAGGTGTGTCATAAAACAATATTCTGTATTTGAGCATGAATAATATCAGCGATTAAAGAATTACTGCCTTTATTGGAGACATAGACATATAATAGTTTGATACATAGGGAATTGTATTTGGCACAATGCTTGCGCTAACTTAAATCAGATAATTCCACGAGATTGCAGGTTGATCCGTTGCACGTTTAATTGATGAAATCAGGAGGTAAACATGAAAGCGGGATTGATAACAAAAAAAACGGATATTCCAATTATTATTTATTCAATTTTATTATTTTGTCTTGTATCCGCCAGCTATGGAGATGAATATCAACAATTAATGCCTGTAGACAGGTTCTCGACCATCCAGCTTAAAAATATAAATGGGAATATAAGGATGAGAGGATGGGAGAAAGCTGAAATAGAGATTAAAGCCAGCAAGATGTCTGGTAAGGATCGGGATAGGTTGGATGATGTTAATATAAAGATAGAGAAGGAAGATGATAAAGTCAAAATATCCCCGAATTTTTCAATATTTAAACCAAAAGACCTTTCCATAAATTACGATATACTTGTCCCGGAAGATTCAAATCTGGAATTGGAGACAACGAATGGATCAATAACTGTATCAGGAATCAAAGGTGAAATTGAAACAGAGAGTGTAAACGGAGATGTTGACATAAAAAATTCAATTGGTTCTGCATCAGTAAAGACAATTAACGGAAGAATAGATGTCCAGATGCTTCTGGACAGCGAAAGTTTGTTTGGCACAGCAAATGGCCCAATAAACCTGGTAATCGGCGATGATTTCTCCGTACCCATAAAAATTGTTACAGTCTCTGGCCCGGTGACTGTTACCATACCCGATGGCTATGCCGCAAATTTAGATGTCGTTTCCCATACCGGTTCTGTAAACTATAAAATACATTCAGATGCCATAACAAAGACCGAAACTGTAGATAAAAATAAGTTAAAAATGGAATTACATGACGGTGGGCCTTTGCTTAAAGTCGAAGCAGTAACCGGAAAAGTTAATATACTGTCAGGTGAAAAAATTATTGCAAGACCAGGATTTCAGCCAAAAGAATATAAAATTGAAGATATGGAAATGGAAGAACAGATAAAGGAAGTTCCTTATATAGAAGCCCTTTATACACTGGATCCACCTGATATTGACGGACTTCTTGACGACGATTGTTGGAACAAGGCGGCTAAAATAGATAATTTCCTTTGGCCTGATGGTATGGAAGAACCCAAAGAGCCAACTGAAGCTTATATACTCTGGGATGAACAAAGCGTATACATAGGAGTTAAATGCTATGAATCATCTATAGAAAATATAGCGGTGTTAAATACTGAAGATGACAGACATGCCTGGAATGATGATCTGGTTCAGATATTTCTTGATCCTACATTCAATGGAAATGAAGACTACTATCATATTGCCATAAATGCCATCGGTGCAGTATTTGATCAGCATGTAGCCAAGGCCGTGCCTGAAAAGCGAAGCGCTGTCGAATCTGAGCTTGGTATTGACTGGGATTCAGAGGGGATATATGAAACCGAAATCAGGGAGGACTTCTGGAGTATAGAGATGGGTATACCCCATTCATCCATGCAGGTAGAAATTAAGGAAGGGGATACATTGATGATGAATATCTTTCGCATGGAACAGCGTAGAAAAGAATACAGTTTCTGGTCTCCTACCTATGAATATGGTGATTGGCCCCATGTACCTGAGAGATTTGGCGAGGTAAAATTTGTCTCAGAATTGATGGAAATAGAAATGGAAGATGAGCCTTTGACCCCATCTGAACAGGCCTTAACTATATCCCATATATCAGTTGAGGGCAACGAAAGAATATCCCGGAAAAAGATAATAAAGGCCATGAAGCTAAGGGTTGGAGACATAGCAGATGTAGATAATTTATCAAAAGCCAAAAAACGCCTGGAATCTACAGGTTGGTTTGAAAAAACAGGTATAGATTTAACTGAAAATGACAACGGAGTTCATGTTGTTGTTAAAGTTGTGGAAAAAGAGATAATTTCAATATCCAGGGTACAGGTTAATGGCGCAACAGTATTTTCAAAAGAACAGCTTATTGACTATTTTAACCTTGAATCTCCTGTTACTACCAGGAAGGCAATAAGAGCTAAATGTGGGCTTGTAGAAAAACTTTATAAACAAAAAGGCTATCAGGTGGCGGCTGTCAGGTGTTCTGTAATAGCCAACACCCTTACCCTTGATATTGAGGAGGGATTAATAGATAAAATTGAAATACGCGGTAACGAAAAAGTCCGAACCAGGGATATAACAAAAGCCCTGGATCTGAAAACAGGACAGCTTATTAAGAAGGAAAGCATAGATAACGCTGTTTATACTATGACATCCCGGCTTTCATATATACGCAGCGCGGATTGGGGAACAGAAAAGGCTGATGATGGAACCAATATAGTTTATATTAACGTTGAAGAAGGCAGGTTGACGAAATTTAAATTTGATGGAGAAGGCGAATTCAACCGGGTTCATGGCGTTCAATGGGGTCCATACTTAGCTCTGGAAAACAATTACACCGGCTCAAAGGCCTACTGCGAATTCCTTTATGGTTTTTCCAGCAAAATCTGGAACTATCGTTTTGGAGTGGAAAAATCCCTGTTTGGAACGAAAAATAGGCCGATAATAGGTATTGATGTTCACAAAATAACCGATACAAACGATAGAAATCTTGTTTCTGACACTGAGCACTTTATAGCAGAATTTATACTTGGTGAAGCCTGGAGGGATTTCTATCAGCGGGAAGGTTATGAGCTTAATCTCAGACAAAAGGTAACTTCAGATACAGAATTCAAAATTAAATACAGAAATGACGAATATAGAAGCCTTGCTAAAAACAGCGATTGGAGCTTACTTGACAGGGCCTACGCAGATGACGATTGGTCCGATGAATTCCGGTGGACTCAGGACAGCGAAACGCGCATAAAATATCGTTTGGAAGACGAAAAATATAAACCCGAAAATCCACCTATTGAAGAGGGCAGAATGAAAAGTGTTATCGCAGAATACACAATAGACACCCGAAATTCAAGTAAAAACCCCAGTAACGGTTGGTATAACACTTTTTCTGCCGAGTGGGCTGGTAACCAGTTAGGCGGTGACTTCGATTTTTCCCTTTATAAAGTTAATATAAGAAGGTACAATCGTCTTTCTGGAAACCAGTTCCTTATGTTCCGTATAAAAGCAGCCTCAACAGACCGGGAACTTTCCATTTTACATCCACGCAAACTCTTTCTCGGTGGCATAGGAACTCTCCGGGGTTATCCGTTTAAGGAATTTGCAGGAGACAAAATGGTATTGATCAACGCTGAATACTGGGTTATGACAAAATGGCCTCCGGGAATAGGTATAGTGTTCTTTGTGGACTCAGGTAACGCATGGTTCTATAACGATAATATAGACTTTGATGATTTGAATACCGATCTGGGTATAGGCTTACAACTTGGGTCATTAAGGGTTAATTTTGCCTCTCCGGTCAGGGATGACGAGGATGTTGATTTTATCGTCAGTGCGCGCATAGCCCGAATGTTTTAAGTCAATTCAGTCACAACCACAACTCAGCCAGCTCTCTCATAAGTTCGAAACTGTATACAGTTTCGAACTTATGTTTTTTAAAGCAAAATCCATATTGACCTAAAACTTACATTCTGGTATCCTGAATTATAATGCTGACGCTTAAGGATATACTAAAAAATGAAAATGCTGTGAAAGCAGGAATGACAAAAAGATCAGGTTTTTCGCTTTAAGAACTTTTTTAGAATTCTCAGTCTAAATATTTGGTTCTTCCGGGTTCAGTGTGGTAATAATTGAAAATGCTCTCAGCTTTTCATTCCTGCTTTCGCAGGAATGACAGCGTAAAGAAGTTTCTTATCTTTACCACACTGAACCCGGAAGAACCAAATATTTTAACACTTCAGGAGAAGCAACACATGAAAAAAAACACAGTAAAGAAAAAATTAGCATCAGAAAAACCAGCCATTGGAGCATGGCTTTCTCTGGCTTCATGGGTATCAGCCGAATACATGGCCCATGCTGGATTCGACTGGCTGGTGGTTGATACAGAACACAGCCCGGTAGGATTTGAAACTACTGTCCATTGTTTCCAGGCCATCTGCACAACGGATACTATACCTATGGCAAGGGTAACATGGAACGATCCTATTCTTATAAAGAGGCTTTTAGACGCTGGCGCCATGGGGCTTGTGATCCCTATGGTAAATTCCCCGGAAGAAGCGGAGCAGGCCGTAAAAGCCATGAAATTTCCACCTGAAGGGCTGCGATCATTAGGCGGTGGAAGAGCTATGGTCTATGGCTCGGATTATTTCGCCGAAGCAAATAACGAAATAGCCGTTATAGTGCAGATTGAACATATCGAAGCGGTTAAAAGCGCACAAGAAATTCTTGCTGTGGACGGAGTAGACGCATGCTTCATTGGCCCTAACGATCTGGCTGGATCAATGGGCATTAAACCCGATATCCATTGCTCTGATCCAGAACACGAAGCCGCCGTCATGAGTGTTTTGCAATCAGCTAAGGAAGTCGGGAAACCTGCGGGTATACACTGCGCAACTACCGAAGCTGTAAACAGGCGAGTGGAACAGGGGTTTCAGTTCGTGGCCATTAGCTCAGATGCAGGAATGTTAAAATCTTCCGCCTCCAAGATTGTCTCAGAAATAACGTGCCTCAATCAGTAGATATGGGGAAATCTGTACTTGACAAATACCTTGTATTGCAATATCATTATGTTGCAAATTCAGGGGGAAATTATGTTTCATGGTACCACTATTCTTTCTGTTAGACATAACGGCAAAGTTGCATTAGGAGGTGACGGTCAAGTCACCCTGGATAATGCCATAGTCAAACAGAATGCAAAGAAAATAAGAAGAATCTACAAAGATAGGGTTCTTTTAGGATTCTCTGGTGCAGTTGCAGATGCTATGGCTCTCTACGAAAAGTTGGAAAATAACCTGGATAAATATAACGGCAATCTTGTGAACGCCACAGTAGAGCTTGCCAAAGAATGGAGATCAGACCGGGTTTTAAGAAGACTTGAAGCTATGCTTGCTGTCGCAGACCGGGATCATTCTTATGTGATCTCAGGAAGCGGCGACATAATCTCCGCAGATGATGGAATATTAGCCATAGGTAGTGGAGGAAACTTCGCCCTGGCCGCTGCCAAAGTCCTTGTTCGGCACTCGACTTTAACAGCTCCTGAAATCGTCAGAGAGGCTCTGAAGATTGCTTCAGAGATATGTATCTATACCAACGATCAAATACTGGTCGAGGAATTGGGTCCCGCCTAGTTGTGTCTGAGTATTTAGCTTTTCTACTCAAATTTTCCCTAAAAACAAGAATAGCCTCTAACACATTATTTAAACCTAAAAGGCGGGAACGTCGAATTTTGACAAGGAGGCAAACGTGGGATTAGATAAAAAACTTACACCACGTCAAATCGTTCAAGAACTAGACAAATATATTATCGGACAGGAAGAAGCAAAAAAATCTGTGGCAATAGCTTTGCGAAACAGGTCCCGACGCCAGATGCTTCCATCTGAGATGCGGGAGGAAGTCGCGCCCAAAAACATAATAAT
>WJIO01000098.1 GCA_014730235.1 Candidatus Poribacteria bacterium | reverse complement strand
TTCATTATCAACCATCACTAAAACATCATCGAAAAACTTGTCAATATCGCCGCGCAAAGAAGCTAAAGAAGCCAAAACTTCTTCATAATCTCCATTAGCTGCTGCTTGCTCAACTTGTTCCTTGGTTCTATTAATAGATCTATATAAATCAACTTCCGACTGGTCTTCCAAATAATCTTCACGAACTACACCAGTCTTTGGTAAATTTTCAGGTAAAATTCTTATAACACGATTAAAAGCGTTATATATATCAATAAAATCCGGTCTTTCCCGGAATTTCGCCATAGCCTCCGCTCGTTTTATGCACTTACCCACGTCCACCATATCCACAGACATAACGCTGTCAACCAAATCATAATCAAAACCTCTGTCTGATAACAAATTCGATACCCGCGCTTTAAAAAATTCAAGGACTTTGTTTTTTAATTCTGTCGGTTCTGAAAATTTTTCATATAAAGCAATGGACTTTTCTATAATAAGATCCGGTGAAAGTGGATAATTAGAATTAGCCAGAATCCTTACAATTCCCGCCGCCTGCCTTCTAAGGGCGTAGGGATCTTGCGAACCTGAGGGTATAAGACCTATACCAAAATAACCCACAATAGTGTCCAGCTTATCAGCGATAGATACTATATCTCCGATAATACTACCGGGCAATTCGCTGTCCGGAGAAGTTGGATAATAATGATTCCGTATGGCTTCTGCCACCTGAGGATTTTCACCTGAGTTGGAGGCATAATAGCCACCCATAATTCCTTGTAGGGATGGAAATTCAATAACCATCTGGGTTATCAAATCTACCTTACATAGCTCAGCCGACCTCATAGCGTCTTCCCCAACATCATTCGACAGGGACATTTTTTCATATAAAATTTTAAATATATAGCCGGAAAGCTCTTTCATACGTTGGGATTTATCGTAAAGATTACCAAGCTCAACCTGAAAAACAACATGCTTTAATCTTTCCAGTTTATCTGCCAATCGAATTTTCTGGTCTTCTTTATAGAAAAATTCGGCATCGGCAAGTCTTGATCTCAAAACCCTTTCATTGCCGTGTCTTATAACTTCTTCATCTCCGGAACCATTGGTAATAGTGATAAATTTCGGAAGCAAAGAAGGATCTTCGTTTGAGTAATTAGCCCTTAAAGAAAAATAACGCTGATGTTTTTTCATTGCCGTTTCAAGAACTTCCACCGGAAGAGCGAGATATGCTTCGCTGAAAGTACCAACAATGGGTTTGGGATTCTCCACCAAAAAGGTAACAGTATCCAGCAGTTCTTCATCAATATGAACCATGCAGCTTTCCAGCTCCATTATCTCCGTCACTTGCGCTTTGATAATCTCTTTTCGCCGGTTGTGATCTGCCATAACTCCTGCTTTTTTCAGCTTTTCCTCAAGAATGTCAATAGAGGCTTCATGTAATTCTATTGGACCTTCGGACAAAAACCTATGACCGTAGGTAATATTGCTGGATTTAACCCTTCCAACGTTAAAATCCATAATTTGTTTACCCAGCAGTGCCACTATCCATCTGATAGGTCTGGCAAAACGAAGGTTCCCATCTTCAAAGCTGCTGAAGTGCATTGACTTGGGAAAATTAAGGGATGATATGATTTCGGGCAGCTCTTCTGAAAGCAGTTCAGCAGTTGACCTGCCGATTTCCTGCTGAACGGCATAGACATATTCACCCCGATCAGTCTCTTTTATCTGAAGTTCATCCACACCCACACCACATTTCCTGGCAAAACCTTCAGCCGCCTTGGTGGGATTGCCTTCATCATCAAAAGCCACACTTTTGGGAGGCCCTGTAACTTCCACAGAGCGATCCGACTGGTGGGTAGAGACATTTGTTAGGGACAGGATCATCCGTCGGGGAGTGCCAAGGGTGCAAGCAGAATCAAACTTGATTCTGTTTTCATCAAGCATCTCTTTAACTTGGTTTTCCAGTTCATTAAGAGCTGGCTTAATATAAGAGGCAGGAATCTCTTCGGTACCAATTTCCAGGAGAAAATCAGAAAATTCAGGCAGGTCTTCAGGCACGACAATCGGGCTTTCAGAGAATTCGGGTTTGGGGTAATCTTTCTTCAGCATGGGGTAGCCCATTTCTTCCCTCTGCTGACAATAACCCCGAGCGCACTTCCTTGCCAGGTTTCGCACTCTGGCAATATAAGTTACCCTTTCGGTTACGCTTATACTTTTTCGGGCATCAAGAACGTTGAAAATATGAGAGCATTTAAGAACATAGTCAACTGCCGGTAAAACCAAACCCTTATCAAAGCATGTAACAGCCTCTTTTTCATACATATCAAACAACTGAAAGAGCATTTTAGTGTCAGCTTCTTCCAGGTAATAGGTGGAATATTCTACCTCACTGTGATGGTGAACATCGCCATAGGTCACATCCCGGGTCCATTCTATATCAAAAAAGCTGTCAATATTCTGCGAATCCAGGGCAATCCTTTCCAGTCCGTAGGTAATTTCTATGGACATAGGGTCAAGTTCCACGCTTCCCATCTGCTGAAAATACGTATATTGTGTAACCTCTGAGCCATCCAGCCATATTTCCCAACCTAAACCTGAAGCCCCAAGGGTTGGTGA
>WJIO01000097.1 GCA_014730235.1 Candidatus Poribacteria bacterium | reverse complement strand
GCAGAAGCATGTGCATAGTTTTCTATAATTTTGTTACCATTTATTTCTAGACTTGAGGTATCACAGTCTATTCCTCCGGCCATATGAGACGAATTCTTTGTAATCATATTATTCTTTATAATTAATGAAGAGCATTTTCTAAGAAGAATGCCACCGCCATTTACATCAGTAGAATTTTCTTTAATAATATTATTTTCGATGATTGAAGATGAGTAATAGGCATAAATACCACCTCCATAATGAAGAGCTGAGTTATTGGTGATAATATTATTTCTTATTATTGGAGAGGAACTATCGCAGCGGATCCCTCCGCCGTTGTAGTTAATAGGTTGTGTACCTTCAATATTACCGTTTTGTATGGTAAATCCATCCAAGATCGAACCTGTGCCCTCATTGTCACGGAACCAAAATCCACGGGTATTCTCTGAACCTTGGCAATCAATGACGCAATTCTCAGCACCATTCATAGATTTGACTGTGATAGCTTTACCTTTAAAAGTCAGATTTACATTTCCCGTTCCCGTATACTCTCCATCAGCTACAAGCACAGTATCTCCATCCACTGCTACATATATGCCATCCTGTATATATTGAAAGGGATTGTTTGATGTACCTTTCCATGGGCCAGCAGAATTGCTATCATCAACATAGACCGTTTTGGAGCTAGATACCACAGTCAAGTCATTGCTCTCGTGAGTATCAAAATAGGGGCCTGATATTCCGCCGTCCATAATGCCATATCCTACGGTATATAATCCATTTGATATGTATGAAGGTATATCAAAGTATCTGGATTGGGTGCTATATCCATGAGGTACTGAAGGTTCTTCATCATGAGGTTTATCATCAATCCACTCTCCTTCTACAGGTTTGATAGAGCAGCCAAGACCTATCTTTACAGAGAATGGATTTGGATTGTGAATTCGAAAATACACTATAATTGTTCCACCAAGTTTCTGAGATTGTGGCCCCACATAACATTGTGATTTAACTAGTTGCAGGGGAGCGACAGCGTTAGCATCTAAACAATAAATCATCAATATTACTAATATAGCCATTAGTATAATAGAGCTTCTAGACATTAATGATTTCCTTTCTCGGATAAATATTTGGCATAGCGTAGGCTAAAATCCATTTGGTTTTGCTATATGAAATAGAGTCCAGAAATAGAAATGTAGCTGTATGATTGAAAATAAAAAGAAAAACCGCTTTGATAGGGATAGTATACCTAACTCATGTCCGAATTGTCAAATAAAAACTTCAACAATATCAAAACTAGCAAATTTACAAACAAAATATCCATTTCTATCCCTAAAACGTTTGGTTTCTCTAGGACAAAGGGACCTTAACTCAAAAAAGCCCAAAAAGTGAACAAGTCGTCTAAAGTCCGCTGGAGGCTTTATACAACTTGTTACAGTGCCCTAACATTTTTATATGAGTTGGCCCATAACAAGTAGTATGAAGCCCAAAAACGATATTTATGGACATAATAAAAGGCTGGAACAACTTAAAGCACGAGTCCAAAGAGAAGCTATTTCTGAAGCAAACAAAGAATTGATCATCCAATTTGATAAAAACTGTTTCATGGAAGCTCTTAGCAAATCCCGTCGGATCAAAATCATAACAATATTGTTAATATTGGCAAGGGATTACCTGAAAAAAGACTTTAACAAAGCTACAAAGGATGATCTGAAAAATGTTGTTATGAAAATAGACAGCAGAGAAGATTGCTCTCCCTGGACAAAACACAGTTACAAGATTATTCTTAAGAAATTCTATAAATGGCAGGTATTTGGAGACGAATATCGAAATAAAATGGAATACCCAAAGATCATCTCGTGGATGAGATGCACTTTGAAAAAGAAGGATCAACCAAAAATCAAAGCATCTGATATTCTGACAGAAGTAGAGATAAACAAGCTAATTGATTCTTCTGAACATCTGCGAGACAAGGCGTTTATATCCATGCTTTATGAACTGGGCGCAAGAATCGGAGAGATCGGCGGATTATCCATAAAAGAGGTAACAAAAGACAAATATGGTTACCTTGTAGACTTAGAAGGAAAAACAGGACATAGGACGCCACGCATTGTGGTATCAGATGCATATCTAACTCATTGGCTTAATTCCCATCCACTCAAGGATAAGCCTGATGCTCCGCTATGGATAATGATGGGAAATAGGAATAAAGGAAAGCGTATGGAATATTCTGCATTCCGCGCATTAGTTCTCAGGATTGTGGTAAAGGCAGAAATCAAAAAACGAGTCTACCCTCATCTTTTCAGACATACAAGAGTTACCCATCTTCTTGTCAATAAGCAGATTAATGAGGCGCAAGCAAAGGTTTATTTTGGATGGGTTCCAAGCAGTTCCATGCTATCCGAATATTCTCACCTTATATCAAGCGATGTCAATGAAGCGATACTCGAGATGCATGGCATCAAAACCGATAAGAAGAAGGAATCACTACTCAAGCCAAAACAGTGCCCAAGGTGCTCAACAATAAATTCCAAAGATGCCAGGTTCTGCCATAAATGCGGAAGCATCCTTGATGTCAATACTGCAATTGAGCTTGAGGATGAACGAAGCAAAGGAGATGATCTGCTGGCTGATCTTTTAAAGAACCCAAAAATTCAAAGACTTTTGGCAAAAGAAATTATTGATATGGGATTGAAGAAAAAGCTGATCAAAACCGTAAATAAAAGCAGGATATAATCATCCATAAGCTGCATGCCTTCATGTCATAAAGTGTCTTTTGTGCTTTACACTGAATCCTAACTGCGGTATACTATGGTACAGCTTTTTGCTGGCTATGATCCTCTTTGTGCTTAATTTCTACCAGTATAACTCAGTGGTGTTGGGAGAGTTTACACAATTGACGAGTGGATATAAGAACAGAGATATAGATTTAATGGGCGTGCTAGAGGAAAAGAACAATGAGCACGGCTATCTAAACAAATTGAGGGAACTCTCGATCTGGACAGAAAGACACTTGACAAATCCTATGATAAAGGACTATACAGATCATGGCGTGAACCACTCAAGGCGGTTAGAGGGATATATAAACGATCTGATACAAGAGCTTATGCAGGGACCAAATAGATTATGTGATAAAGAAATATATATACTTCTAGCCTCATGCTATTTACATGATCTCGGTATGCACTACCAATATCTTGAGAGTCTGCCTTATTTTGATAAACTTCAAAACGAATACCCCAATGTAAATTTTTCCAAACGGGATAATTTGAATCCCGAAGAACGCCAAAGAATACTAGAGGTGACTAGAAAAGAACATAATCGTATCTCCCATGAGTTAATTATGGCTGGAAGCATCTATGGTGACTTGGCAACTCCAATTAATGGACTTGATCAGGAACTCAAGCACTTTGTTGCTACTATATGCTATGGACATCGACTTAACAGGGAGGAGTATGATGAACTGGGAGATGAATCATCAGGATCTGATAGTATCAGAAGATCACTCTTGGCACGTCTACTTCGGATAGGCGATGCGTTGGATGTAACCCGTGAGCGAATTGATATGCAAAAAATGGCTTTTCAGTATATTAATGACTATTCCAAAGTCCACTGGTATAAGCACCATTATACCACAGGCATGCAAGTGAGTGATAGAAATAGGATCTCCTTATCCTTTAATCTGCCCTGTAAACCAGATGACAAAACTAGAAGGTTGTATGATAATATACCAAGATGGGTTATTGATGAACTAAAGCTTGAGGAATATCTTCATGTGGACTATTTGGATAGGTATGGCATTGCAATAAAGATAGACGAGCGCCGTAATACAAATTACAAAGACAATGCAGAACTAGGTTCTGATGTTACCAGACAGCCAAGGAGCTTGCTAAATCCACAGCCACCTCTAGAAGAAATGGATGAATCCCTGCTGGAATTGGCCGCGGGCTCTTATGAGAAATTCAAAGAGAAAAATGTAGATTCAATGTTAATGCTATGAAGATAGTAAAAGTGGCTTTTTAAGTAGTTAGGTGGTGAGACAATGTCTGAAAATGAAAATGAAAAGTATCAACACCATATGGAAATTGGATCGCTTGAATTAGGCCAAGGAAGCATCTATGTGGCAAAAAAGAACTTCGAACGTGCTCTAGAAGAAGCCCAAAAGCTAAAAGACAAACTTTGTAAAGGTTTAGCCCTCCTGATGCTTGCAAAAGTTCATCATACCGATTGCAAATACAAAGAAGCTGAGAACAGGTATAAGCAGGCAATCGAAGTATTCGCAGATGAGTCAGCCAAAGATAATATCTTCGAGTCAAAGATAGGTTTGGCTTACTTATATCTGGACTGGGAAAAATATGAAGAGGCAAACAAAATAGGGGATGCTTCTAGAATACTAGATGAAATCAAGAGTCAAGACTGGAATCCTAATCAAATGGGCAAGTTCGCGCTTATAAAGAGCGAGGTGCTGATACACCAAGGGCAATACACAGAAGCGGGAAATTTACTTACAGATGCCCTAGAAATCGTCAATAGGGAGTTACCTTTACACTTATATATCAAGAAGGCAAAAGCATACGCCTGTTTTAGGAATGGTAGTGCTGAGGAAGCGAAAAAAGAGTATGAAGAAGCCCTAAAGCTGGCAACTGAACTGAACCTGCCGCATGAAGAGATGTTAATTTATCAGGATTTGATATTTATGAATTATGAACTAGGTGCTTTTGTCTCAGGATACAGGGAAAGGCGGGAAAGAAGCAGAAAAAAACAAGACAATAATTATACTAAGATAGAGAGATACCATTCTGTGGCACTTGATTACTTGAGAAAGGAGGATTATCAGCAAGCCTACATATACTTGGTAAGAGAGAATAGGGCTTATAGAATGGCAGGGAATCTCTTTGGTCATGGTCTTGCTGATAATCTAGCGTCTTTGTTTTCTGAATCTCAAGAATATGAAAAGGCATTGCGCTGCTATATAAATTTGGGAGATACAGACAAAATCCAGCAAATATCCACCTCAATTGTGGAAAGGATAGAATATGACAGCATACATGATATATTTTGTGACATGTTGAGAGGATTGGAAAAAGCACCAGTTATGAAAAAAACTGGTGTGGCGGCCGCTTTGGGAGATTTACTTGACATATCGCCTGATGAGTTGTTGATTGATATTATGCAAAACCTGCTGGATCTGACTGACGGAGAATACAGCTTTTTGAGGAATAGAGATGTTAAGAGGACTTCTCTGAAATCTCTGGAAAAATACATAAAGGGTCAACGTGTACCAGAGCAAGTAATAGAAAAGGTTGTTGATAGACTTATTGGCATCTCTAATCATGAAAAGCCGTTTGTAAGAGAACATGTAGCGAAATGCTTTAACGCTTTTCAGAGCATGATTCCAGAATATTCACAGGAGATGATTGCTAGGCATATGGCAACATGGCTGAAGGAAGAAAAATCCGATAGTGTAAGGCGTATTCTGGAACTATCTATAACAAATCTCGCCAATAATCTATCAGGTCAGTGGAGAGAGCAGCTTATAGATGCACTAAAACACCATGTATTCAAACAAAAGGATATAATGGATAAGTTGGGCTATATTATGTGGCTTGGTGAAAAAGTACCAGAGGATAAACTTAAATTTGTATTAGATAGGATCATGGGTAATTTAGACACTCAGGTGAATTATAAAGAAGGAGGTAATAAATCTCTATATGCTGGTCTTGAGACATTGGTTAATATGAAAGGTCAGATCCCTGATCAAATCAAGCCTGATCTAGTGGAAAAGATGGTTCTGGCATTGAAAAACAAACATAACCTTCTGGATAATAGACGGCTGATAATACAGACTATTAGCGAAATATCATCCGAATTTAATGCCCCTCTACAATCCAAACTATGGGACACATTGTTGACCATGTTCAATGATAGAATAAGCATGATAGACTCTGGAAATCAAATTGATAAGGAGCAGCTACAATCAGGATTGATGACATCTACTAGCTTAGAAGATATTGTTGGTGATTTAATATATGCAATAGCAAAGATATATAGTGTATCTAATATAACCGATAGGATGATTTTGCTGAATTCACTACTAATACAGGCTTCTGGCAGCAAGGAATCCAAGGTAAGACAAAGTGCAGCTCATTGCTTCCAATATTTGGAGACAATAAATTTGGAGTCTCAATTGACAATCTTCTCTCTATTATTTGATGTTGATGATGTAGCTGCCCAAGCAATTCAGAGCGTTGCCAAACTATCAGATAAAATGTGGGATGAAACTATGCTTAGAAAAGTAATAGAAAAACTCGCAATCTATACTGATACTGGAAAACTAGATACTAAAGTAGCTACTGCCTATGCCCTGAATCAACTTACTAAACGTAGCGATCTGTCGGGAGACATTAAAAAGAAAATGCAAAAAGCGAAAAAAACTCTATCTTCTGATAAATTCTACCGTGTTAGATACGAAGTATTCAAATAGTGAATTAATCATTTCCTGTACCCAAGTTGCTTCCAACCGCCCATCTGGATATAGCCTAAAATGCGGTGTTGCACACTTCAAATT
>WJIO01000006.1 GCA_014730235.1 Candidatus Poribacteria bacterium | reverse complement strand
TACGAGAGAAACAAGGGATACGAGAGAGACAAGGGAATAGTTTTAATCATTTATTCAGGTATTCAGGACGTATTTAATACGTTCCTAAAATAAAGCAAAATATTAAGCGATCAGATTATTTAAGATATTGCAAGCGCTTATGGCGTATGCATAATTGATGTATAATAACAAATTTGTTGATGTTTTATAGGAGGCTTTAGCATGGAGGCGAGAGCTGTTCTTAGATATGTTCCAATCGCCCCCAGAAAAGTGAGGCTTATAGCTGATCTTGTTAGAAACCGGGATGTTAATTCCGCTCTTGATATATTGAAATTTACCAATAAAGCAGGAGCGGTGCCAGTGGAAAAAGTAATAAGGTCAGCACTTGCAAATGCTGGGCAAAATTCAGAAATAGGCGTTGATGATCTTTACATAAAAACAATATATGTAGATAATGGTCCTATCCGTTATTGGGCTCGTTTTAAAGGGCGTTTGCATATAAACAGAATACGTCGAAGGCGCTGCCACATAACCGTTATACTGGATGACGGTGCAGAGCAATAAATTTATTTTATTGAAATAGCGATCTTTAACGTAAAGGGGGCATACTTGGGTCAAAAGACACATCCAAAAGGATTTAGATTAGGAATTGTTACAGAATGGGATTCAAAGTGGTTCGCTGAAAAAGAGTATTCACAATTTCTTCATGAAGATTTGAAGATTCAGAACTTCATAAAAGAAAGAATGATGCGAGCTGGTATATCTCGGGTTGAAATAGAGAGATATGCCGACAAACGAGTAGTAACTATACATACAGCAAGACCGGGTATAGTTATCGGCAGAAGAGGCGGCGAGGTAGATAAACTCAGATCGGACCTGGAAAGTTTTATTGGTCATGAAATAAGGATAAATATAGAAGAAGTTGCCCGTCCCGAACTTGATGCACAACTAGTTTCTGAGAGTGTTGCCCTTCAATTAGAGCGAAGGGTGCATTTCAGGAAGGCCATGAAAAAGTCAGTATCATCAGCTATACGTGCAGGAGCGGAGGGTATTAAGGTTCTATGTTCCGGCAGGCTTGGTGGTGCGGAAATGGCCCGTAAAGAACAGGAAAAAGAGGGTAGAATTCCGCTCCATACAATAAGGGCTGACATAGATTATGGCTTTACAGAGGCTATGACCACTGCCGGTAAGATCGGAGTAAAATGCTGGATTTTCAAAGGCGAAAAACTCGCTCCAAATGAAGTTTCTATTCGAACAGATACAGAATCAACCATTGATGAGGATTCGTACCAGGATCGGGGTTCAAGGAGAAGAGGTTCAGATCGAAGAGACAGGAGAGGTTCGGATCGAAGGGGTTCTGATAGAAGAAGCTCTGACCGCAGGGGTTCTGATCGCAGAGGTTCTGATCGAAGGGGTTCAAACAGGGATAGAAGAGGCGGTTCGGATCGAAGGAGTTCCGGTTCAAACAGAAGAGATTCAAGAAGAAGCGATAATTCTAACCAAAACAAATAATTTTGAATTATACTGGGAGACAGCTTGAAAGATGTTAATGCCAAAGAGAGTCAAGCACCGCAAAGAACAGCGGGGCCGTAGAAGGGGTAAAGCTTATAGAGGTGGTCATATAAGTTTCGGCGAGTATGGCTTGCAGGCGCTTGAGCCAGCCTGGATAACTAACCGGCAAATAGAAGCTGCTCGTGTAGCTATAACCAGATACGTGAGGAGAGGTGGAAAAATATGGATAAATATTTTTCCCCGTAAACCGGTTACGGCAAAGCCCACTGAAACGAGAATGGGAAAAGGCAAAGGTGCTCCCAGTAAATGGGTTGCAGTGGTTAAGCCGGGACGTATTATGTTTGAAATGGCCGGAGTGCCTGAAGAAACAGCTCGTGAGGCTATGCGTCTAGCATCGCACAAAATACCTATAAAAACAAGGTTTATAAGTAGAGAAGGTAGTATTTAAATATGAAGGCTGCTGAAGTAAGAAGACTATCTATAGAGGAGCTGAACCAAAGGTTAACTGATTTATCAGATGAGCTTTTCAGGCTTAAGTTCCAGCTAATATCAGGTCAGCTCCAAAATTATAAGCGTATTAATCAGGTAAAAAAAGATAAAGCTCGGATGAAAACCATTATTCGGGAGAGGGAACTTCAGATTAACCAATCGCTTCCAGAAGCGGAAGCCGCTATGGCTGAGGAATAGTATGAGCGAACAATCACAACGTAAAACCCGTATCGGTATTGTAACCGGTAATAGTATGGATAAAACAGCCTCTGTCCTCGTAGAACGGCGAATTGAGCATCCTCTTTATAAAAGAGTTATTAAAAGAAGCAAAAAATATCTAGTCCATGATGAAAATAACGAATGTAAAATGGGTGACAAAATAAGAATAGAAGAAACTCGACCGTTAAGTAAGAGGAAAAGCTGGAAATTATTGGAAATATTAGAAAGAATTGAGTAATAAACTGAATACTTGTTTGTTTTAACCTTTATATTTAAATATTCTGGTTATAACAAACCTGCTTTTCTGGGTAAATATTATATTGCTTGCTCAGGAGGTAAAATTGTGATTCGTGCAGAAACTATGTTGACTGTTGCTGATAACTCAGGGGCCAGAACAATTATGTGTATAAAGGTTCTTGGAGGTTCTCATCGGCGATATGCTCGGGTGGGCGACGTTATTATTGCGTCGGTTAAAGAAGCTAACCCAAGGGGCACTGTTAAAAAAGGTGAAGTGGTAAAAGCTGTTGTAGTTCGCACCGCCAAAGAATTTGGTCGCCCTGATGGTTCGTACATCAGATTTGATAAGAATGCAGCAGTCATTATAGATAATCAAAACCAACCCAGGGGAACTCGTATTTTTGGCCCTGTTGCGAGGGAATTAAGGGGTCAATATACCAGGATAATCTCTTTAGCCCCTGAGGTGATCTAGTTGTAAGCTTATCGTATTTAGATTTGCTTTGGAGAGATTTAAGTTGAGTACAAGAAAAGTACATGTAAAAAGGGACGATACTGTAGTAATACTCACGGGTAAAGATAGAGGAAAGACGGGTAGAGTTCTAAGCGTATATCCTGATACTAACAGGGTTTTGGTGGAACGCGTCAACCTTTTGAAGCATCACAGCAGACATAGGGATCCATCACAACAAGGAATTGTTGAACGTGAAGCTCCCGTACATGCTTCAAACGTGATGCTGGTTTGCCCCAGATGTAACAGACAGAGTCGTACCTATCGCAAAAAGCTGGAAACAGGTTTCCGGGTAAGAGTTTGCAGGAAATGCCAGGAAGTTGTTGACGGCTAGTTTTTGCATTTAACAGATGCAAATCAGGTTGTCTTATACAACATTATTTTGCTTCTGCTATTAATGTATGGGAAAGAAGAAATGACTCCGTATCAAGAGTTTTATAAAAATGAAGTTGCTCCGGCTTTGATGCAGAGGTTTAATTACAGCAGTGTTATGCAGATACCAAAGCTGGAAAAGATCTCCGTAAATATGGGTGTAGGAGCATCTATCCAGAACCCAAAGCTTCTGGATAATGCAGTAGCTGAATTATCCTTAATAACCGGCCAAAGGGCGGCTATTACCCACGCAAAGAAATCCGTTGCCGCCTTTAAAATAAGGGCAGGCATGCCTATTGGATGCAAGGTTACTTTGCGCAGGGATAGGATGTATGAATTTATGAATCGCCTGGTGAATGTCGCTTTACCGCGTATCAGAGACTTTCGTGGTGTTCCGGTCAGATCTTTTGACGGGTATGGGAATTATTCCCTGGGTCTTGAAGAACAGGTCATATTCCCAGAAATCGAATACGACAAAGTCAGTGAAATTCGCGGAATGAATGTTAATATTGTCACCAGCGCAGAGACTGATGAAGAAGCTAGAGAATTTTTGAGACTAATGGGAATGCCTTTTAGACAAGAAGGATAGAGGTGCAATAACCTTGGCTACAAAAGCTATACGAATAAAGGCTAAAAAAGAGCCTAAATTCAAAGTAAGAAAATATAACCGATGCCCTCTCTGCGGCAGGTCCAGAGCTTATCTGCGTAAGTTTGACATGTGCAGGATATGCTTCAGGACGCTTGCCCGGGCGGGTAAAATACCTGGCGTGAAAAAAGCCAGTTGGTAAAATTTGATTAACAGTAGTTCGTGATCAAATAGTTTAATTTTTAAATATTTCATAATAAGTGTGCATTTAAGCATAGGACTTTTGTCCCTACATGGGAGCATACTAATATGTCAATGACTGACCCAATAGCGGATATGCTGACAAGGATCAGAAACGCTCATATAGCTAGACATGAAAGAGTGGATATTCCGGCATCCCGCTTGAAGGAAGATATAGCCCGGATTCTTTTTGAAGAAGGCTATGTCAGAAAATATAGATTAATAGAAGACCAAAAACAAAATAAAATACGCCTGGATCTTAAATATACCAGAGATAAAAATAGTGTAATATCAGGACTAAAACGTATAAGCAAACCAGGACGTAGGGTATATACAGGCAAGTCGGAACTACCCAGGGTGCGAAACGGTCTTGGTCTGGCAATTATTTCGACTTCCGAAGGTATATTAACCGCTGCGCAATGCAAACAAAAGGGCATTGGCGGTGAAGTATTATGTTACGTCTGGTAATATTGGTCTCTGGTATTGGATTTGATATTTGTATTTGATGATGAATATTATTTGTTTTGTTCATCTTTAAAGACATGTTATCAATGGTCCAGCATGAGGTGTAAAAAATGTCCAGAATTGGTAAAAAACCTGTAGTTTTGCCAGACAAAGTAAAAGTCTCAATAGAGGATGACGAGTGTATCGTTGAGGGGCCTAAAGGAAAGCTTTCACAGAAAATACCATATCCAATAGAAGTCAGTTTGGATGATGGTAAGGTTTTGGTGGAACGTCCCTCCGATAATAAAAGAATAAGGGCTTTACATGGCTTAACTCGTTCTTTGATTTCGAATATGGTAACAGGTGTTACCGAAGGTTTTACAAAGACTCTGAGGATAGCAGGTCTGGGATACAGGGCTCAATATGAAAACGGCACTCTGACTTTACAGTTGAACTATTCTCATCCAATAATTTATAAAGTGCCGGAAGGAATAGATGTAACAATAGAAAGAGCTGAAACGGTTCAAAATCAACCGGAAATTCCCGTTGTTTTAAGTGGTATAGATAAACAGCTATTAGGTCAGGTAGCTGCTAATATAAGGGATTTTCAGCCTCCTGAACCTTATAAAGGTAAGGGAATCAAGTATCTGGGAGAACATATTATACGAAAAGCTGGAAAAGCCGCAGGATTATTATAATATTTTTCCTTCAGGAATGGAGCAGGAAATTGAGTCCGAAAACAGATAAAAAAACAGCTCGAATTAAACGACATAGACGGGTTAAGAAAAAACTGTCCGGCACAAGTGAACGTCCTAGACTGTGCATTTATAAGAGCATTAAGCATATATACGCTCAGGTTATTAACGATGAGAATGGCACTACGTTAGTCACCCGGTCAACACTTTCACCGGATGTTCAGGGCGAACTTAGTGACGGTAATAATATTGAGACAGCAAAAATAGTAGGTAAAGCAATAGGCAAGGCAGCTCTTGATAAAGGTATTGAAGCGGTAGTATTTGACCGAAGCGGTTACCGTTATCATGGTAAAGTAAAGGCCTTGGCTGATGCAGCCAGAGAAGCTGGTTTAAGATTCTGATATTTACCTATGGGGTTAAATACAGAATATAATTGTTTACAGAAATATGAGAGGGGGCATTCTTGAGAAAAAGAATCAATCCCGCTGAACTGGAACTCGAGGAAAGAGTAATAAGAATAACACCGGTAGCCCGTGTGAGAAAGGGTGGACGAACTCGTAGTTGGAATGCGCTGGTAGTTGTGGGAAATGGCCAGGGAATAGTTGGTCTTGGTTTTGGAAAAGCTAATGAACCTTCAGAAGCAATCCGAAAAGGTATCCAGGATGCACAGAAAAAGCTTATCCAGATACCGCTTGCCAACTCTACTATAACTCACGAAGTATTAGGTTGCTATAGAGCAAGTAGAGTATTGTTAAAACCCGCATCCCCTGGTACAGGGGTTATCGCTGGCGGGGCTGTGAGAGCTATACTTGACGTTGCCGGAGTAAAGGATGTATTAAGCAAGTCCCTTGGTAACAATAACGCTCTTAACGTCTCCAACGCTACAATAGACGGTTTAAAACGACTGCGCAGCGTTAAAGAAGTAGCACAAATGCGCGATAAAACTCCCGAAGAGATTCTCAGCAGATGGGCATAGGTGTTCTTTATATTATAAATATGATAGACTATTGTTGAGCCAGGAGTTTAGAAATGAGATTAAACGAATTACAACCGCCTGAAGGCTCTACTAAATCCAAGAAGCGTCTAGGCAGAGGTTCTGGGTCCGGGCGCGGAAAAACATCGGGTAAAGGCCATAAAGGCCAACGTTCCCGGTCTGGTTGGAAATCACGCCCTTGGTTTGAGGGTGGTCAGATGCCTTTAGTTCGGAGATTACCGGTATATGGTTTTAAGAATGTATTCAAAAAACAATATGCCATTGTAAATGTGAAAAAACTAAACAGCTTTGAAGATGGTACTGAAGTTACGCCGGAATTATTGGTTGATACGGGTATTATAAAAAAGGTGAAAGATGGAGTCAGAATTCTCGGGGATGGGGAACTTGAAAGAAATCTGACAGTAAAAGCTCATCACTTTTCTAAATCTGCTTTAACCAAAATCGAGAGCGCTGGCGGTCAGGCTGTTGTTCTGTAGTTTTGTGTTATTTAACAAATAAAAATTTTAGCGACTAATTGGGGGTGCATAGGTGCTTAGTGCTTTCCAAAACGCATTTAAGATTCCTGATCTCAGAAAGCGTATTATCTTTACTGCTCTGTTGCTGCTGGTGCTTAGAGTTGGCGCACACATAACCATCCCTGGTATAGATGACGAACAACTATCCAAGTTATTTGATGATTTAGCCACAGAGGGTGGTATATTACAGCTTTACGATCTTTTTGCCGGTAGAGCTTTTAGTCAGATGACTATATTTGCTTTAGGTATACAGCCCTATATTAGTGCGTCAATTATTTTACAGCTTTTAACGGTAGTTATTCCTTATCTTGAACGTTTGTCAAAGCAAGGCCCAACTGGTCAAAAAAAGATTACACAGTATACACGATATGGAACTGTAGTTCTTGCTGCTGTCCAGGGTATCGGTATTAGCGCAGCCCTTAGAAATCCGGGTTATCTGGGGGTTGGAAATATTCAGGTAATTCATCAAAATATTAACCCCATTGCTTTTACCTTCGTTACGGTAATAACACTAATGGCTGGTACGACTTTTGTTATGTGGCTTGGGGAACAGATTACAGAGCGAGGGATCGGAAATGGAATATCGCTAATAATATTTGCCAACATAGTGGCCAGAATTCCCAACGGCGCTGTCAATATGGTCAGAAGCCTTTTTTCAACTTCTGAAGACAGGCTTGATCTTGCCAGGCTTTTGATATTCCTGGTAGTGGTTGTGGCGATTATAATGGGTGTTATATTTATAACCCTGGGTACAAGGAAGATACCTGTTCAGTATGCAAGAAGGGTTGTAGGTAGAAAAGTATACGGCGGTCAGACAACACATCTTCCCCTGAGGGTTAATCAGGCTGGTGTTATTCCGGTAATATTTGCTATTACCATAATATCCTTTCCTACGACACTGGGGAGGATGATCCCCAGCAGCATTGTTCAGGATATTGTAGGTTATTTCGGCAGATGGCCCCTTTACCATATACTATATGCTGTTCTGATTATATTTTTCACCTATTTTTATACTGCGGTAACTACAAACCCGGTAGACCTGGCTGATAATATGAAGAAATACGGTGGTTTTATTCCGGGAATAAGACCAGGTAAATCTACTGCCGAATATATTGACAGGGCATTGACAAGGATTACCCTTGTGGGCGCGCTTTTCCTTGCTGCTGTTGCTTTATTACCTTATATACTGCAAAGCCATCTGGGGGTTCCTATTAGCTTCGGTGGAACGCCGCTGCTTATCGTGGTTGGTGTTGGTCTGGATACTATGCAGCAGATAGAATCGCATCTTATAATGCGTCACTACGAAGGTTTCCTGAAGGGTGGAAAGCTAAGATCCAGGCGAAGGTAGAATAAGTGTAAGTGGGCTTATGCCTCTTTAATATTCAAGACAATTATTAAGATTATAATAAAATTGTAAAAGGAGCTGAAATGAAACTTATACTCCTGGGTGGACCTGGTGCAGGAAAAGGTACCCAAGCCCAAAAACTGGCAGAGAAATATAATATTCCTCAGATTTCCACCGGTGATATGCTTCGTCAAGCTGTCAAAGATGAAACAGAGATGGGCAAAAAGGCCAAAACCTTCATGGATCAGGGTAAGCTTGTTCCGGATGAAGTTGTTATCGGAATTGTAAAAGACCGTTTAACCAAAGATGATGTGAAAAAGGGCTTTATACTTGATGGTTTTCCCCGAACGGTAGAACAAGCGGAAGCACTGGATAAGATCACTGATGATATGGGTATCGCTATAGATGCTGTGGTTAATATTGCAACTTCCCCGGAGGTTATAATTGAAAGACTTTCTGGCAGAAGATCATGCCGCGATTGCCAAAAAGTTTATCATGTAGTTTATTCACCTCCTAAAGAGGAGGGTGTTTGTGACGTGTGCGGAGGGGAGCTATATCAGCGGGATGATGATAAACCGGAAACTGTAAAAAAACGTCTTGATGTTTATAATGAACAGACCGCACCGCTGATTGATTACTATAAAGATAAAGGTAAAATGGTGGAAGTTTCTGGTGATAACTCCATTGATGAAGTCTATGAAGATATTGTCGAGGCACTTTCCTAGCTGAGTTTCAAAACTTTTAATCCGGATATGAAACTTGATCCATCTAAAATCTAAAGCCGAAATTGAGTTGATCCGTAAAAGCGGCAGAATTGTTTATGATATCCTTCAAAACCTGAAGGAAAAAATAAATCCTGGCGTTACTACAATGGAACTGGATCAACTGGCTTGTGAAATAATTATAAAACATGATGGTAAACCCGCACCGCCAGAGGTGGGATTTCCAGGAAACATATGCGTATCCGTCAATGAAGAAGTTGTTCATGGAGTACCCGGAGATCGTAAGCTTAAATCCGGTGATATAGTAAGTATAGATATTACGGCCTCATTTAATGGATATTATGGGGATATGGCAGCCACTTTTCCTGTAGGAGAGATAACTGATGAAGCCAAATCTCTCATGGAAATAACAGAAGATTCCCTTTATGCTGGAATTGCTGAAGCTGTAGACGGAAATCGTCTGGGTGATGTTTCCCATGCTGTTCAGAAATATGTGGAAGATCATGGTTATTCTGTTGTAAGAGATTTTGTAGGACATGGTATTGGTAAAAATATGTGGGAAGAACCACAGATACCAAATTTCGGGGTTCCTAATCGTGGAGTAAGACTTAAAAAAGGAATGGTTCTGGCTATAGAACCCATGGTCAACATGGGGAAATACGAAGTCGATATAATGGATGACGGCTGGACTGCTGTTACCAGGGATAAAAGCCTTTCGGCTCATTTTGAACATACTGTTGCGATACTTGATGAGGGCCCTGACGTTTTGACAAAACTTTAGATACATTGTATATACATCATTCCTGCGGAAGCAGGAATCCAGAACATTTAAATATAAAAGACAGTGGTGAGATACGATCATGAAAGTACAATCATCCGTAAAAAAACGTTGTGAAAAATGTAAGATAATAAAGCGAAAAGGTATTGTTCGTATTATATGTGAAAATCCCCGACACAAACAGCGTCAGGGATAATTATAATGGATTTGATATTTTAAGGAGGTATAGAATCCTATGGCTAGAATAGCTGGAGTTGAATTACCTCGAGAGAGACGTATTGATGCAGGTTTAACCAGTATTTATGGTATAGGTTGGACAACATCAAAGGAAATATTAGAGCAGGCAGATGTTGCTCCTAAAACCAGGGTCAACGATCTGACTGAGGATGAAGTAACAAGACTCAGGAATATTGTCGAAAATAACCACAGTGTAGAGGGAGACCTGAGACGTGAACTACAAATGAATGTAAAGCGATTGATGGATATTGGCAGTTATCGCGGTTTACGTCATAGAAGAAATCTTCCTGTGAGGGGTCAGCGAACCAGCACAAATGCCAGGACCCGACGTGGAGGCTACAAGGCCAAGAGAACTATAGCAGTTGGCCGAAAAGCCAAAGAAACAGCTCGTAAGGGTGGATGATAACCTGAGGGATAGGAGCTAAACAAATTGGGTAAGTCAAGATCTCGTGCAAGAAGAGTAAGAAAGAACGTTAGTCAGGGTATAGTACATATACAATCTACTTTCAATAATACTATAGTTACCATAACTGACGTTGACGGTAATACTATAGCATGGTCCAGCGCGGGAACGATGAATTTTTCAGGTTCCCGTAAACAGACACCTTTTGCCGCACAGCTTACTTCAGAAGACTGTGCAAAAAAGGCCATGGAACATGGTATGAAGCGTGTAGAAGTTCGGGTTAAAGGTCCGGGCCCGGGAAGAGAATCAGCAATCAGGGCTTTAACAGCTACAGGTTTGGAGGTCACTGTTATTAAGGACGTAACTCCCATCCCCCATAACGGTTGCCGACCTCCCAAGCGCAGGAGAGTTTAATCCTGGTATTAATTGCCGAGGTGACTACTCGTTCAGGAGGTATGGATGGCTAGGTATACAGGTCCCGTTTGTAAACTTTGTCGCCGAGAGGGTCAAAAACTTTTTCTCAAAGGTGAAAGATGTTATTTTAAATGCGCCTTTGAACGTAGAAGCTACGCCCCGGGGCAACATGGTCAATCAAGAGAAAAACTTAAAGACTATGGTATTCGTTTGAGGGAAAAACAGAAGATCCGAAGAATTTACGGTATTTTTGAAAAGCAGTTCAGAAGATATTTTTATATGGCCGAACGACAAAAAGGCGTTACTGGTGAAAATCTTTTACGCATCCTTGAAAGCAGATTGGATAACATAGTCTATCGTTCAGGGCTTGCCAGTTCTCGCCCAGAAGCGAGGCAGTTGGTTCTGCACAACCATTTTACTGTAAACGACAAAAAAGTGAATATACCCTCTTATCAAGTAAAAGACGGCGACGTAATAAAAGTAAAAGAAAAAAGCAAGGGTGTAGATAAGATAGTCCAGGCAATGGAATCTGCTCAACAAAGAGGAACTCCGGAATGGATGGATATTGATCAAGATAAAATGGAAGTGCTTGTTAGAGTTCTTCCCTCAAGAGACCAAATCCCGGAAAGCATAGAAGAGCAGTTGGTTG
>WJIO01000096.1 GCA_014730235.1 Candidatus Poribacteria bacterium | reverse complement strand
TCAGAAGCCCTGGAGGAGTATTTCCATGACGCAGAAAAAGTCAGGGAATTGTGTGCATATCCTTGGGTTATTAAGCAAATTCAGGGAAAAGAATAATAATCCCTTATTTATTTAAATTGGTATTACCTACCACAAGGGAAATATAATAGCTCTATGCCATTTCCCGATTCGATGAAGAAGGCTTATAGCATCTATAGTTCTGTTACCCCTATAATTTCATCAGATCAAGAAAGTTGATCCCCGGTTTGCAATTGTCTCTTACCTAAACTCAGGTCACTCAATTCTTCACTTTTAACTTACCCCAGAAAGTGGCAAATTTGCCTTTCGAATCTACGCTTTTTTCTTCAAATCCAGTTTCGTATTCTTCTATTGTTGTGAGAGCATTTAGACCTGCTGTAGCTCCACCGATAGCGTAAATCTTTCCATTGGCTATACTGGTAGATAAAGTACCTCTTGCCGTAGGCATATCGGCTTTTCTTTTCCAGGTGTCTGTCTCGGGATTATATTCCTCTACTATCGAAAACACCGCCCAAGGATTCAACGTATAACCACCGATAGCATAAATCTTTCCATTGATTGCTTCAGTAGATAAACCAGCTCTCGGAAATGACATATCTGCTTTTTTATTCCATTTGTCAATTTCAGGATCATATTCTTCCACCGTGGGATAAAAAGTATTGCCTATATACCCTCCAATAGCATAGATTTTACCATGGACAGCACTGATAGACACGTGGCATCTTCCTGTAGGCATATTAGCTTTTACTATCCACTTGTCTCTGGCGGGGTCATACTCATATACTCCCGAAGAATTTGTTCCGCCGCCAACGACATATATCTTTCCATTAAGCTCAGTGCTGGAGAAACCCCAATTGGCGATAGGCATATCAGCTTTTTTTGTCCATGTTTCTGTTTTGGGATCATATTCGTCTACCCTAAATAAGGTATTATTAATCGGATTCCATCCACCAATAACATAGATTTTGCCATTTACTGCGCTGGTGGAGAAGTTCTCTCTAGCAACAGGCATATCAGCTTTTTTTTCCCACAAATCTGTTTCTGGGTCGTATACTTCTAATTTCGATAGTGTTATATTACCTTCTTTATGCCCTCCAATAGCATAGATTTTATTCTCTACCACACTGGTAGATAGAATCCATCTTGCAGTAGGCATGTCAGCTTTTTTTACCCATTTTCCTTCATCCGCGTAACTGGCCGAAAATAAACTATGGAACCCTATTAGTATTATTACATAAATAGAATAGTTTTTCATATTGAAACCGCCTTCTTATCTATCGTGAATAGAATATTCCTCTACTGTTCCGAGAGCTTTCTCGCCATTATAGCCACCGATTGCATAGATTTTTCCATTAAACGCACTTGTAGCTAACTGTACCGCTGGAGTGTGGATACGAAAACTCTCCTTCCATTTATCTGTAGACGGATTATATTCCAGTGCATTGGAATAACGCATCCCGGATCCATTGCCTCCGCCAATAACGTATATCCTGTCATCCAGAACGCAGGTACCATGACCCCATCTGATATCAGGCATATCAGCTTTCTTCACCCAGGTGTTCGTTTTCGGGTCATATTCTTCCACTACAGAAAGGGTCTTATCAGTGTCATTCCAGCCACCGATAGCATAAATTTTGCCATTTACTACACTGGCTGAGAAGTTCTCTCTTGGCGTAGGCATGTCAGCTTTTTTAGTCCAGGTATCCGTCTCAGGATCATACTCTTCCACTGTGGCATATTGTCCGCCACCTAAGACATGCCCACCTATTGCATAGATTTTATCGTTTACCACGCAGGTAGTCAGAATCCACCTTTTAGTGTGCATATCAGCTTTTTTAGTCCAGACATCCCTTTCAGGGTCATATTCCTCCACTGAAGAAAGAGCTATCATAGGTTCTCCAATAGCTCCTCCTATAGCATATATTTTATTGTTTACTACGCTGGTGGATAGGGCGGCTCTTGTAGTTGGCATGTCAGCCCTTTTGATCCATGAATTTGTAGATGGATTGTATTCTTCTACTGCGGGAAAAGCCTGAATCGGAATATATTCAGAACTCACAGAAATACCGCCGACAACATATATCTTATCTCTCACTAGACTAGCTGCCAGGGCACTTCGGGGAGTGGGCATATCGCTTTTTTTAGCCCATTTCCCTATTTTATCATGAGTTTCCCATGAGAGGTCATTCTGTAGATTTTGCTGTGATCTTGTATTATTCTTATTCCCTTGTTTGCTGGAAATGACTGATGTTTCGGATAGATTAATTATTTCTGTAGGAATCTCCCCGGTTTTTAATACCTTCGACTCTATCAACCTGGGAGATTCATGGGAAAAAGAAACATCGCTGAATATATTCAGGCGGGGGTTCAGCCCCAGGACGGCGATAACAATGCCAATAGCGATTGACATGCCCCAGGGAAGCCCTGCATTTCGGGGCATGGGATGAATCTTTATGCCTTTGATAGCTTCCACAACACGGAATGTAAAATCGGCCTGCAATCTTTGTCCATCAAAGGCTGTAGTCATCACCGGAATCATTTCTACCCTTAATTGCGCTCGCGCTCTGCTCATGCGCTTTCTGACTGCCGCAGGTGATATGCCGATTGCCCTGGCAATATCCCTAGTGCTCATGCCGCCAAAGTAGTAGAGCATTAGCACTTCCCGGTAAACTTTGGGTAGTGAATCCAGCGATTCCTGGAGGGATTCATTTAGATTTTCCTGATGGTAGTCTGAAAGCGAAGAATCGCGCATTTCAGGATCATGATCTTCTATAAAAGCTTTATCAGGACGCCTTGATTGGGTTCTTCGCCATTTCTTGCAGAGATTAAGGGCTATTCGATAAAGCCAGAAGGAAAAGCTCTCCCATCGTCTCAAATTACACAGACCGCAGTAAGCCTGAAGGAAAACTTCCTGGGTCACATCCTGTGCATCGTGGAAATTACCAAGTTCGTTGTATACAAAAGCATATATTCCGGTTTTGTATTTATCCACCAGGATCCCAAATGCAATCGGTTTTCCGTTGAGGCAATCCTGTATTATTCCACCATCATCCGTTCGCATATTTTAACTCCTTTCCCTTATTAGTTCCCGCGAACGGCTAATTTGTGACAGGAATTTTAAAAAATTTCTCTGAAGTAGTAGATAAATGTGTGTGGTGTTTATTAAATTAGCTTTATCATATTATAATCTTGACTAATTAGTATCCACTGATTTTCGATTAGGCAGTTTGTCAGGATAAGCACCAGGTTGATTTACCAGGTTCTTTGAAAAGCTAATTACGTGTCCACTGATTTTGTGTTTTTGGTATAGTGATTCCTATAAATAGTGTTATTATAGAGATGAATATTTCAGTTATCTCAAATAATACCAAAACCACAGGAAGCACATCAATGATTAAATCTGACTTTGTGAATCCCAGTTATTTATGTCGCTTCAGACAGCGTTTAGGTAAAGAAGGCATAGCCATTATTGAGACAGAAGTCTTTGAGTTTCTCCGTAAGTCCGGCATTATTAAAGGAGACACCTTGATGATGGATTCTACAGTATTATCCAGCAATATTGTCTACCCTAATGATATAATGCTTAATGGATTCAGCAGAATCCTCAAGCCAAAAAACAAAAAAAATAAAACTCAGTTCACTATTTTCAGTTTTACGGTGTCTTATATACAAAGGAATTTAAACATCAGGAGTTTACAGTGCGAACTGAAGACGGATATTTTATCTATAAAAGTCTTAATGGTGACAAGTCTGCCTTTGGCTTTCTGGTGGATAAATATAGAGAAAGTGTATACGCTCTGGCTTATGATAGGCTTAATAATTTTCACGATGCAGAAGATATAGCCCAGGAAGTTTTTATACAGGCTTTCAAAAAACTTCATACTCTTAAACGCTGGGATAGTTTTGCTTCATGGTTGTATCGTATAACTACCAGAATGTGCCTCAATTGGCTACGTAGCCATTCCAGGCGACCGGACTATGAATATATCGAAGATAAATCATCCAAGGATTTACAGGAAAATTCTATAGAATTTCATAATCAGCAAATGGTCGATTATGAAATCCGGGATATGGTTGAAATATTACCGGAAATATACAGGCAGGCAATTACACTGCATTACCTGGGAGGTATGACCAGCGAAGAAATAGCAAATTTCGTGGGAGTATCCCCCTCAGCCATCAGAAAAAGGCTCATTAAGGCCAGGGAAATACTTCGTGAGGAAATTTTATCCAATATAAAAACAGAGTTTGAATCCCAGAGGTTACAGGCTGGATTTACCTTCAGAGTTCTGGATACAGTTAAGAATATAAAGGTAAAACCATCTCTGGATAAGCCCAAAATAGCTCTGGGATTATCTTCTGTCACAGCCATCATCCTGGCCGTCATTGGATTGTATTCAAATCCCCACCTGGTGGAATTAGAATTTAAACCTTTTGGTCAACCTCTGGATTCCAGTATAAAAATACCGGAAGTTGGGGAGATACCTGTGGATGTGCTGGATGTACCGAAAAACACCATGTTGGGAACTGCTCAGGGCCGGGATAAAACCGGAAGCATTAAAACTGAAGTTTTGCTTTACGATTCATACTACAACACCCTATCTCAGACTGAAGTCAAAGGAGAACCTATTAACCCGGTCATGCCTGCTGGTGTTCTGGGGGGATGGGATTCCCACGATCATTCTTCTCCCAATGTAATATTTGATGGGAGAGAATTCAAAATGTGGTACAGGGCAGCTAATTATGCCCTTGGCTCAGAATCCAGATACCGAGTTGGTTATGCTGTAAGTTCTGACGGTGTCCACTGGCATAAATATTACAATAACCCGGTATTAGAAAATGGGCCTGAAGGTTCATGGGATGAAAAGGGTGTCTTTTATTTCCATGTTCTCCGGGATAGAAATCAATACCATCTGTGGTATGTGGGACTGCCATCCTGCAATTTAGGATATGCTTTCAGTCATGATGGTATTAACTGGACTAAATATTCGGGAAACCCGGTGATGAAATCCGGAGAAGACGGTGGTTGGAATAACAAACACATTATTGGATGCTCTGTGCTTCGGGACAGCGGCGAATATAAAATGTGGTATTACGAAATAGTAGAAAATAAAGGCAAGAGGGCAAGTCAGATAAGTCTGGCCTTCAGTCGTGATGGCATTAGCTGGACGCCATATTCTGACAATCCTGTCTTAAGGCAGACTGGGAAATACGGCAACGGAACTCCTCATGTCATCTTCAATGGTGTGGAATATATAATGTGGTATCCCATATCAGATCCAACAATATACCCGGCCTCAAAACTGGTTTTTGCCACCAGTCCCGACGGCATGACCTGGACTCAACAGCCAATCATCGCTTTACAAGCCGGCGATGAAGAATCATGGGATTACCTGGGAGTACAGGAAAAGCCAGCCGTAATATTTGACGGCAAAAAATACAGGATGTGGTACAGCGGCTATGATTATTTTACCACCAACAGGATCGGCTACGCCGAATCCGACAAACCATATGGCTTCAAAGCCTTTAACCCAACCCTGACCCGTAAAGCCGGCCCTGATACCCGCATTCCTTACAGCTTATCAGAAGGTGCTGAAGTTACTATAGAGATTTACGAATGGTTGAAATTCGATGGTCCTCTTGTCCGCACCCTTCATCTTGGCTATCAACCGGCTGGCGATTACTCCAGCAAAGAAAAAGCCGCATACTGGGACGGCAAAGATGAATACGGTCAGCCTGTGGCCAACGGACTATACGATGCCGTCATTCGGGCTGGCGGCAAAATGGGTGGAACAAGACTGAAAATTTCTAACAATTCAGGACGATTTGTGGAAAGGAAATAGGTTTATGGGCTTGTGGGTATATAAGCTCATGGGTTTATAGGGTAAAGGAGGATTTTGGCGCCCTTTGAAATTTCAATAAAACATGGGGGGATGTTTATACAAAGAAAGGAGTAAGGTTTGAAAACAACTTTAGTAATATTAGTCTTTTTACTGTTTGCCGTCAGTTCCTATGCCGGGACAATCATTGATGACCTATCCGACGGGGACATGGGCGAGTGGCACTTGGCTTCTACAGGGGCAGGAGGCGACTGGAAGGTAGAAGGAGGCATCGCTATTCTTGAAGGTGCTGGCGGTTTAAGCGGTATAATGTTTGTGCTGGATAGACCTGACTGGAAAGATTACACGGTTCAGGTTGACATGAAGATAACTCAGCATGTAGTCACAGCCTTATGGGAGCAGTCGGGTTTAGGGCTTCGATTCATAAAGGGTAAAAGCGGATATTATTTTTCCTTTGGAACGCCCGGAGTGAATGCGAAGAAACTGCGAACGTACTTTACTGATTTTATACTAATGCAAAATCGAAACCTGTTAGAAACACCCTTTGATTGGCAGATTGACACATGGTACACCCTTAAAGCTGAAATTAAGGGAAACAGCTTTAAATACTACGTTGACGATGTGCTGATGATGGAATATACCAACGCTAACGGCCCCAATGGAGGCACTGGTTTTGGGGTGACAGCCGCCACTGATGCTCATTTTGACAACTTCTCAGTTACCGGGGATGATGTTCCTGATGCGGTATTCTCTGTCGATCCTGAGGGTAAGATTGCTGTTGTCTGGGGTGAAATTAAGAGTGAAATATAAATAGTAATTTTAGACTCAACCCAACCTACATTCAGATTCTAAGCTTTTGTAAACAATATCATATTTACCTATCAAATCATTTGAAGGAGATGATGTCTATATATAAATATTTGATTGCAGAACCCAAAGGTAAAAACTAAATCTATCCAAGGAGGCCAATTAATGGTATCTAAAAAGCATTTTGTCTTAACCCTGTTGATCAGTTTACTTTTCATCGCAATCACAATAGCTCAGCTTACTCAGGAAGAAATAAATATAGCTGTCCGCATGAGAGCCTATGATGAAGGCTGGAACCAGGGTAATATTGACGTTGTGGATGAGATATATTCGGACGACTTTGCCGGAAATATGCCGCCCTTTGATACCAAAGAAGGTATTAAAATGGGTCTAGCGGCATATATTTCAGCTATACCAGATGTTCATGTAGAGGTTGAAGACGTTATCGCTGAGGGAGAATATGTTGCCCTCCGGTATACCTTCACCGGAACTCAGGAAGGTGAGTTAATGGGAATTCCACCCACAGGCAACTTTGCCTGTACACCGGGAATATCCATAGCTCAGATCGTTGACGGCAAAATCGTGGCAGTATGGGAAAATAACGAAATGATGGGTATGATGGAGCAGCTTGGTGTTTTTCCGGCTACAAAGGAAACCTACACATGGGGTGATCCATCACCTATAACCGGCGATCCCGGTGATCCTGAGACCAACAAGGCCATATCCAGAAAAGCCATTAACCAAGTCTGGATGCATGGAAATACTGGTGTTGTGGATGAACTTTACCATCCCGACCACCTGCGTCATGATCCTGCATCCCCCGGGATTGACAGTGCTGAAGCTTTCAAGGTAATGATCGAAGGTTTCCACGCGGCTTTCTCCGATCTGGAATTTGTGGTTGACAAGCAGGTCGCTGCCGGTGATAAGGTTGTAAACTATACTTTACTATCCGGAAAACAGGTTGCCGATTATGGTGGAATACCGTCTCTGGGCAACGAGGTGTCAACTGTAATAATCAGTATCCACCGTATAGCTGACGGTAAAATCGCTGAATCATGGGTAGCCAGGGATATGCTGGGTGTAGTTGAACAGCTTACCACGCCGCCACCGCCGCCAGATCCCAACATGGAAGGTATGATCGCCGACTCCATCTACAGCCCATCCCTGGAAGGAAACCTTCTGGGCGACCCGGCTGAAAGGGATATGATAATCTACCTGCCGCCCAGCTATGAGACATCCAACAAGCGCTATCCTGTAGTGTATCTCCTGCATGGCTATGGTGATACTGAAAAACAATACATATCTAAAGGCGACCCTGTTTGGGATATAATCGAGGCCATAGGTCTTGGTGAACCACCTGATTTCCCGGAAAACGGCTTTGCCGGTATGATGGATGAACTGATAGCCCAGGGAAAGATCAGCGAGATGATAGTTGTAACGCCAAATGCAGATAATGCCTACGGCGGCAGCTTATACAACAATTCGGAACTGACTGGAAATTACGAAGACTATATCGTTCAGGATCTGGTAAATTACATGGACAGCAATTACCGGACGATTCCGGATCGCAACAGTCGTGCTATTGCCGGTCAATCGGCTGGAGGATACGGGTGCATGAAACTGGCCCTGAGGTATCCTGATGTCTTTGGTGCGGTAGCCAGTTTAAGCGGAATATTGCATGGTCAGTTCTTTGCGGATTTAATACCGGCTGTTGTAGCGGAAAATCCCGACGGCATGACAGGCCCGTCAGAGGAAAAGGTATATACCAATATCTTTTACGCCGCCAGCGCAGCCTTTGCGCCAAACCTTGATAATCCACCTTTCTATGTGGACATGCCCTTCCTGTATCCATCAACGGATATTAATGAAGAAGTATGGAATAAGTACCTGGAAGCTGATGTAGTGTCCATAATGCTCAATAATCCCGATAAAGCAGCTTCTCTTAACGGCATATATATGGATGCTGGGGATATTGACGAATATGGAGCACATATTTATACAAAGAACTTCCATGAAGCTCTCAACGCCGCAGGCATAGACCATGAGTACGAAGAATTCGCCGGAGGCCATCGCAACAGGTTGTTTGAGAGGATGCGGATAGCTTTTGCCTATCTCTCAGGGCATCTGGCCACTGACGTTTCAGGAGACACCAGCAACGTGTTCTTCACGACCCTGAATCCGGGTCTGAACATGATCTCTCTGCCATTGCAGCCAACCACACCTTATAACGCCATGACCTTCGCCGAAACCCTTTCGGCTACAGTGGTTATCAGATATGATGAAGTTAAGAAGAAATTTGTGGGCTACACCGCCGGTTTGCTTCATAATAACTTCTTAATAGAAGGTGGGAAAGGCTACATAGTAAATGTGCCTGAAGGTGGAACTTACGCCTTTACCGGGGCTGCCTGGACAAACGAACCGCCTGTAAACGCTGCACCTACAATGCCCCATGAGGCCTGGGCCTTTGTGATTAGCGGAAATGTAAAGGGCAACAAATTAGCGTATAGTTACACCGTTGTAACAAGAAATCTGCGAACCGGTGAAATGGCCACCGATGCTGTTGACTATAACGGGTACTTCACTACAGCTTACGCAGACCTGAGCAGAAACCCAGTTGTAAGATCAGGCGATTTTGTGGAAATAACTGTAATGGGCAGCAACGGCAGTATAGTCTCAGGCCCTCAGGTACATGAGATCACGCCGGAAAGCATCCGTGACGCAGTAGTAAAGATAAACATGAAGCTGGGACAGATCATACCCGATAGATCCCTCCTCCTTCAGAACTATCCCAACCCCTTCAATCCTGAAACATGGATACCCTACCAGCTAAACGAAAACGCACATGTCTCACTGAATATATACAACTCATCAGGAAAGCTTGTCAGAAGCATGGACCTGGGGCTCAAAAACGCTGGTATATATACCGACCGTTCAAAAGCCATATACTGGAATGGAAAAAATCAGACCGGTGAGGAAGCGGCCAGCGGAATTTACTTTTACTGTTTAAAAGCTGGAGATTTTACTTCCATTCGCAAAATGACAGTGAAAAAGTAAAGATAATCGTTTATTTTTGGAAAAGCTTGTAAGGTGGGCAAATCCTACCTTACAAGCATGTAATAAAGAAATCGTTAAAAATGAAAAATGTGTTTAAAACAACCCCCTTGATCCCCCTTTATTAATGGGGAATTAGCTTAATCTATCATAATCCGCGTTAATAAAGGGGCCAGGCGGTGTATATGACTTAATTAAAGCAATGATACAGCATTTTTTAACGGTTACAATAAAGGAGCTAAGTTCATGTCATATAGAAATTTTTTCTGTTTTCTTTTTGTTTCTACCTTGTTTATTGCGAATATGTGCCTGGCAGGGCATACATGGACAAAAGGAACGGATCTACCAGAGCCATTATGCACGATGCCTGTGTTTTGAATGGCAAAATCTATCTAGTGGGTGGCGTGGAAAGCTGGGGATATGTGAAGAAGAAATATTAAAGTATGGGTAGAATCTTAAAATTCGATTACTCAATTAAAACCGGGAAATATTCGGCTACACAAAAGATGACCATAAAAAAGTAGATGGAAATTTAGATTTTTAGAATAGATTAGAATAGAAAGGAGAGTAAGTTATGGTCCGAAAATACAATTTCACAATCCTGAGGATAGCGCTATGTCTTTTCATAATACTTTCTGTTTCCCATATCAGTTTAGCTCAGAACGGCAAGATAGTATGGGATAGAATAGACAGTCCATCCCTTGAAGGTAATCTGCTGGGTGATTCTGCAAGACGTTCCTTTGCCGTATATCTACCCCATGACTATGAGACCAGCGATAAAAGCTACCCATCATTCTATATGCTTCATGGATATGGTGGAAACGCAGGAGGTTCTGTTGATTCTATTAGATCTTCTATGGACAACATGATCAAAAGTGGAAGAATCGTTGAGATGATCGCTGTTTTTGTGGACGGCAACAACAAGTATAGCGGTAGTTTTTACCACAGTTCAGTAGCCATTGGAGATTACGAGGGATATATAACGAGAGATATAATTGAATATGTTGATAGCAAGTATCGGACAATTCCCCACAGAAGGTGTCGTGGTATTACCGGACATTCTATGGGTGGACACGGAAGCATGTATCTAGCCATAAAATATCCTGATGTTTTCAGTGTTGTGGTATCCCAGGGAGGTTTCTATGAAAATAACGGTGAGTGGATGAGAAATTTGGTACGGGGAACAGCCGCAGTAGAACCTGAAGATTGGGGAGATATGAATTCTCTTTTCTGGATGACAACGGCCGCTTATGGTTATCTGGCAGGTACTTCCCCAGATCCCGATAATCCCCCATTCTTTGTCGCCAGACCTTATGAAAAAATAAACGGTAAAATACAGGAAGTACCTGAAATTATGGATAAATGGTTAAACACCGGAATTGTAGATGGTGAGTTGGATCGATACCTCCAGAAACCATATCAACTGGAAGCTATAAAGATTATACATGGCAGGTCAGATAGCATAGTCAGTGTCAAAGAAGCCCAGACTTTAGATCAGGTCATGACGGAGCGTGGAATAGAGCATATATACGAGGAGCATACCGGCGGACATGAATTTTATGCAGATAAATCTATTCAGTTCCTTTCAGACAATTTGCTGTTTGAAATGCCGGAAGAGCTAGTTATTACAAGTATTGATAGAAAAAATAAGCTTGCATCAACATGGGCCGAGGTAAAATAATAAACACAAAACATCCTTCGCTATCGCTGTTTTCATAAACAGGAATCTGGAAATAAAAACACTACTCCCTTTCGAAAAGGAGTATGGTATCACAACATTGGCCGCTGCTACCTTCCCAAATACGGATGGGTGTATGCCACGGTTGTATATGAGCCCAAACGCAGTCCACAATATTTCCTGTTAGTGACCAACAATCTGGAAGCCAATGGACCCTGGATAATTGAGGAATATAGTAAGAGATGGAAGATAGAAACAGTGATAAGGGACGCCAAACAAAGCCTTGGTTTACCTGATTTCCATATGAGACATTTCAGCGGAATATCTGCTCATCTCTGCGTTTGTATGCTCAATTACATGGCTCTTTCATGGCTTCGATACTCCCGGGATATTAACCTTTCCATGGGAGAAATGGTGCATATCATATTTCATGAACTGATTATCAAAGCGGTAGAAGATGCCCGTAATTACTCACTTTCACAGAAGGTGGATGTCATAGACTGGCTGCCTGTCGCTGTTTGATAACATTTGCAAAACTTTTGGTTGATTTTACCATGTGCTCCTCAAACTCATCAGGACAGGGTAGAAGGGCGGCGCGTTACCCTATCACTGAGGCACGTTTCCGCCCAGCTCCCACAGAACCGGACAGTTGGACTGCACCCCCAATAACGGACACTGAATTAATCCAGTGTTATTTTTGATTTTACCATCTGCTTCTCAAATTCCTGGGGAGACATATATCCCAGGGATGAATGGAGACGTTTCTGGTTATACACGTCACCTATGAAATG
>WJIO01000095.1 GCA_014730235.1 Candidatus Poribacteria bacterium | reverse complement strand
TTTGATTCGCCGCCGAGATAGAATGGAGCCATGTGTTTCTCGATGACATCTGTTGGGCTAAGGTTATCCGCTTTTGCGTTATATAGGACGCGGAATTTTTCACCCTGATTTCTTGCGACCAACTCTTTTGTCATATCGGCCAGGTCCTGTCCGCCCTGTGCTCCACCAATTTCCCATGAGCGATTCACTGCCCACGGTACACCCAGGCTTTCCAGGTAATCTGTGACGACTTTCACTTAATCCGGATCTGTAGCAAATGTAATTGATGCGCCAATAGGGGCTTCTCCCGGATTATCCGTACCAAAATATTTGGCTACATTGCGCAGATGTCTCTCCAGATTAACCAGACCTCTTTCGATACCTTCCGGGTCTACAGGATATATCTGCTTATCAGCGTCATCCGGAACAACTTTTCCGCATCGTTTCAGGTCACGGATATTAACTACGCCGACAACAGCATCCAGAGATCGCTTTTTGCCAATATCAAATTTCTCTGACGGGCGATTGAGCATATACATCTGAATGTCTGCCAGCTTCTCGAAGCCCAGATCCGCAGAGAATCCAGCTTCCACGATGACGTATTTAGCCAACTTTTCTCCTACTAACTGTGATATTACAGTTGGGCAGCCAGTACCCACGTTTCCAAATAGCCCACCGTGTATAATAACGGGACTACCCAGCAAAGTCTGAGCAACGCATGGCATGAATGGCATGGCCAAAGCGCTGACATATGCTTTTATTGTCTCAAGCTCCCGGACATATACCGGGTCGTCATCTTTAGAATATGCTAATGTAATATTACCTATGCCTTCTTCTAATTCATCCAGATTTCTGGCGAAAGAAAAGACTTTGAGTAGCTCGTGGGCTGTTGTTATTTGTGTTTTTAGTTCTGATTCACCCAGTCTGCTCTTTACTGTAAAGTTGGCCAGGAATTTTGCGCAGGAGTCCATTGCCAGAGCCATCTGTATCTGAGCGGGATCTATATTATGAGGATTGCCTGCTTTCTTGCTATCCATAGACGCAAATGCTCTTGCCATTATCTCGTGGCTGATATTATCTATGGCATAGAAATCCCCAAGAAAGGGCTTATTTACTATCATTGCGCCTGATACTTGAGCAAATCCACCGCCACCTGCTCCACCTTTTCTGTTCCATGATACGCCGCCGCTGGGCTGCCGCATTGCAAATACAGAAGAGCCGTAATCCTGATGACTTAGCGCGTCAAGTAGACCTATCGACGCAGAAGTTTTGCCCGATCCTAAAGGTGTAGGATGCGCCAGTGATGTAACGCCAATAAAATGGCTTTCACTGGATGCCGGACTATAAGCAGAAAGATCAGAAGGAATCTTGGCGAATAGCTTGGTATATGGCTCCGCCAGGTCCGATACTCCCAGATGATCCAGAATAGGCTGGATAGGCTTAGAGCCAATCTTCATCTGAATATCCGTATCGCTCATTTTGGCTTCAAGGTTATTTATTTTTCCATCAACAACCTGCTCTAAAAAACCCATATTAAATCCTTTCCCAATACGTTAGTTTCATCTTCCCAAAAGACAAAACATTCATTCGGCCTGATTGAGCTTTATTATTGATTGTCTTATGCCTTTACTTTCGCAGAAATAATGCAATTAAGGTGTATTGTCAACAATATAAATCATTGTCTATACTGCGATTCTGAAAACTAGTTCATATTGCTTTGTCATTTTCTCTAACTCCGCATCATCTGAGGAGTTGTGAAAAAATAAATTCAAGAATAAATCTTTTTAGGTCATATATAGATTGAATTATTTATAATAGTGAGTATAAAGATTAACATAATATAGTTATACTGTCAAGACCAATCATTCATTTTTCAATTTTACAAAGGATGAATCATTGTGCTGTAACAGTAAATGGTAAAATATACGTGATTTATATATCTCCACCCTAGAAATTCATTATATAGAATATAATCTTAACAAACCTCATAGTACCACTTATCCTGATGCCTGACGTTGCGAATTTTTGATTTTGCAGAGAGATGGTTTACATGCTTTATGGCTTCGTTCTTATGGATACCTAATGAACTTGATATATCATCAATAGTGCATGGGCGGCGTTTTAGCATGGATGAAATCATGGATTCTATTTCATCGGCATTTGCTTTTTGAGCAATAACCTTGTCAAAGTCTACTATAATCTCAGCGCGGTCATCAAAGATAGCAGCGATTTCCTGCATCTTCTGCTTATCAATAGCCATTGCCGATTCCTCAGCTGGAGGGCGGACTACTGTATTCAGGTGTATTTTTTCCAGGTTTAAGTCTTTTATCATCATTGCCACATTTTCAAGTTCCCGGAAATCATCATTTACCCCATTTACCAGCATTATCTCAAGCCATATCCTGCCTTTATAAAAACCTGTAAAATCTCTTAATCCCTGTGTTATTTCATTAATATCCAGTTCTGGATGTGAACGGTTGACTTTTTCAAGGGTATCCTGGGATATTGCATCCAGGGAAGGCACAATAAGATCAGCGTTTATCAGGTCATTACGAACATCTTCGCGATAAAGTAGTGAGCCATTTGTCAGGACAGCTACAGGGATGTCTGTAAAAACTTTTATGCTGTTTACCATCTTTCCTATGTCTGAATTTAAAGTTGGTTCACCAGAACCGGAAAAAGTTATAAAATCAATTCTTTCTGCGTCTTCAGATACAACATCTTTTAGCTCAGATAACACTTCTTCAGCAGGAACGTAACTTTTACGCTCAATTGACTTGTCTGTAGTTACGCCCAACTGGCAGTATATGCAGTCAAAAGAACAAAACTTAAAAGGTATAATATCCACACCCAGGGACATACCTAACCTTCGGGATGGAACCGGGCCAAATGTGTATTTCATCTTACACCTCACTTATTTAATACTTCTATAATAACAATAACGGCAG
>WJIO01000005.1 GCA_014730235.1 Candidatus Poribacteria bacterium | reverse complement strand
TCCATATATCTTTTAACAAGACCTGAATCCAGGGCAGCTCTTGCCCCTTCCTGCTTGATTCCGCCAGAATGACAGGCATCTAGTATAACCACGATTTTTTTTGCTTCCATCCTGCGAATCTTTGAAGCTAAATCGTCAAAATCAATACATGTGGTTTCTATATCCCGCAGATCATGGTCATAAGGTATGAGGTATGTAACTTCTGTTTCAGGGTGTCGTGTTCCATGACCGCTGAAGTAGAAAATTACCATGTCCTCGGGAGCGGCTTTGTTTTTAATATCATTGAAATTTATAAGGATGTTACGGCGGGTGGCCTGTTCATCGGTAAGGGTTATAACGTTTCCACCTTCAAAACCACCTTTTTCTTTATCTTTTAGAAAATCAGCCAGGGCATTTACATCTTTTACCGGAGCTTTTAACTTTTGTATTTCAAAACCGGGGGAGGATGGATAATCAGATATGCCTATCAATAAAGCCCATCGAGTTCCTTTAACCTCTTCGGGTGATAACGGTATATCACTGGATATAGCAGATCTGAAGCCTCTCTCCTGAGCCAGACATGCAAAGGGTATAAAAAAGATTAAAAATATTATGACAAGGAAATTAATACCATATAAATGGGATTTCATAAAAAACACCTCATCAGGTCATGAGTTAGTGGCTTGATCGCTAATTAATTTATTTGGTTCTTCCGATTTGAGTGGGGTAAAGATAAGAAACTTCTTTATGATGTTATCCCTGCGAAATCAGGAATGACAGGCTGAGATAATTTTCAATTATGACCAATTATGACCACACTAAACCCGGAAGAGCCGTTTATTTTATTATGAGTGAAAGTATAAATTTATAGAAAATCAGTGGTCGTCACCCTCATCCCGACCTTCTCCTTTTAAAGGTGATGATTAAGATGAGGGTGATGCAGAAATTTTCAAAGATTACCAATATTACGTTAATTTAATGTCATCCTATTTCCGGTGGGTAACAATAAACGACCTCAAGAATTCCAGAGCCTGTATTTACAAGCTCATAATCTGATGATAGACAGGCCGGTATAAACAGGGATTTTCCACGTTTAATAGGAACTTCATCAAAGCTGCCTTTGACCATACCTTCTCCCTGGGTAGTTACCATGCAATAAAAGCCTTCGGTGCCGGGAACTTCCATTTTGGATGATACTTTATAACGGTTGAGATTGAAGAAAGGTTTGGCTTCCTCTGGAACTAATTTTTCCTGAACATTACTATTTTCTTTTCTGGCGATGATAGGGGTTCTTTTAATATAGTTATTAAGATAATCCGGATCCATGGCTGTAAAATCAGCGGCTTCCAATGCGGTTTCCCAATCCAGACCCAGCAAACCATCTTCTTTTTCAAATGGGTAAGGGTCCCATTCAGCAAGTATATTCCAGTCGGTAGGTTCTTGGGGTTCCAGAATACACAGGCCGGAACCAAGGGAATGAACAAAGCTATCCCGCAGGAAAATCACATCACCAACTTTTGGTTCGATCATATACATGTGACTGCGCATGGTCTCTACATCCTGGGCATTTGCCCATTTTGTAAATTCTTCTTTACTTACATCTTCTTTCCAGCCAATCCATGCCTTTGCACCGGGTCTTGTTCCTACCACAACCCAGGCTTCATTTTTGCCATTGGGAGAATCCAAATGGCTTGATGCAAATTCCGGCGATGGATGCCAGTGAACAGGTATGTGAGCGTCATCACCTACATCAAATATTTTTACCAGGATCCCCAGGTTAGCACCAAATTTTTCATAATGTTTTTTACCCAGAGTCTCTTCCGGTAAGGCCTTCAGCATTTCTTTCAGTAAAACAACCTCACCATCAGGTAGCTGAATTCTGCTTAAACCCTTGTCAGGGGGATTATCTCGTCCAGGAGTGACAGCCCGGTTAGTGGAGAATATCCATTCTTCCGATCGGTAATCGTCTTTGGGATCAGGTTCGCCAACAAATTCTGCCCTTAATTTACCGCCATTGTAAAAATGGAGGTATGTGTTTGGAGCCAGGTATATTGGACCTTCCAGCATTTTCTTGAAATCATCTTTATGTGACATGCCAAATCTCCTCAATTTTTCTTAAGCATATTATCAAAAATATACTTGTAAGAATAAAATGTTAATTCTACCTCACAAACGTTAAATATCTATAATCTATATGTATGTCTAAGATTAATTTATAAATTCTCCAGACATTTACAGTATACCAAAATGATGGCATTTCTTACAAGACATTTCCTGTATTTCATCGTCAAAAATGGGGTTATTTCGGGTTTAGCGTAGAAATAGTTTGAAAAATTTCAAACTATTTCTACAATCAATTCCGAAGAGCCAAAGTTTTTAGATTTTTAGCATAAAGAAAAATTCTCACAAAATTTCTGTCCGTGAAAACTTTGGCTCTTCCGGTTCGAGAATGGTAATAATTTGAAAATTTTCTCAGCCTGTCATTCCTGCGGAAGCAGTAATCCAGTATTTGTGCCGATGCTTCTGGATTACTGCTTCCGCAGGAATGACAAATGGAGGGTGTTCTTTTTCTTAATTGGACAATGTCTTTTACACTTCCACACTTAAACTGGATGAGCCAAAACTTCTGATACAGACTAAAAACTTTATTTGTTACTCCGTTCTTTGCAATAACACAGGGATGTAAAATTTATGCTTGGGCTCAGAGATAACTTGTTGACGCTATAGAATGTCAGATGATATAATTACAATAAAAGACCGGTGACAATAAGAAAATTACAATATAAATTTAAGGAATAAAAATTGACCAGAGATGACTATATACAAATAGATGGCTCTACAGGTGAAGGTGGCGGTCAGATACTGCGCTCGAGTCTTGCTATATCTGCAGTTCTGGGTCAACCGGTGATTATATATAATATACGCTCCGGTAGAAGAAAACCCGGCCTTCGAGCACAGCATCTTACTTGT
>WJIO01000094.1 GCA_014730235.1 Candidatus Poribacteria bacterium | reverse complement strand
TCACACATACTGATACTTCAGGTATATCATATATTACCTTCAGTCCAGATGGCAGTCTGTTATGCGGCGCGGGTAGTAAAATAAGGGTATGGGATATGATTTCATACCAGGAAATAGCTATAATATCCAAACAATCAGGACATAATATTCGTTATATAACTTTCAGCCCGGATGGCAATCTCTTAGCCAGTGCCGATTTTGGGAATGGTACTGTTTTATTATGGGATATGACCCCGTACTATACACAAATAAATAATATAAGTTTATCATACGATTTACCTGCAACCTGGAATCTTGTTTCAATGCCATTGCAGATAGGTTACAATCATCCCGCTAATATATTATCCTCAATCCAGGGAATGTTCGATTCAGTTTGGACCTATGAACCAGATAAAGGATGGCTTGCATACAGACCAGGGCTGCCTGGTAATTTAAACAAAATGTTACCCAGCAGAAGTTTCTGGATTAGAATGAATCAAACAGGAACATTGGATCTTCTGGGTTCACCTTTAGAAACTAAGAATATTCTCCTAAAGGGTGGAGTCTGGAATTTTGTTGGATATGACTTTCTGGAACCCAAATATGTTGAAGATTTCACAGATTCAGCACCTGACAGTATATGTATCTACACATACGATGCTAAAACTAATAAATGGCTCAGGTATATAAAGAATGCTCCTGATTTTCTTAATACCCTTAACTTGCTAGAACCTGGAAAGGGTTACTTGATTTGGGTAGATTTTGATCATACGTTAATTGTTTCCCCATGAGTCTGTTTAAGATAGATTCTAATATGGATCAGAAAGGAAAATAGATGTTTAGCAAAATTCAATTTGTATTAGCAATTCTGTTTCTCGTGTCAATATTTTTCTCATTAAATGTGTATGCTGTTGATGATATATCTACAGAAAAGGGACAAATTATCCCTGTACCAAAGATACGCAACAGTTCTTCACTAAGCGCAGTTAATAACAGCAACATATCAGCAGTAGAATATATTTTAAAGGAGGATTTTGAAACTGGAGGCGGAATGTGGTCTATAAACGGATGCTGGGAAACAGGAAAACCAACCAGTGGACCAAATAATGCTTATTCTTCTTCCAATTGCGCTGCAACCAATCTATCGGGAAACTATCCCAATAATGTCGATGATTATCTAATAAGCCCAAGTATAGATCTACCTTCTTTGAATTACCCTTCATCAAGATTGGTAATTGAATTTTGGGAGTGGTTCAGACTCGAAAGCAGTTATGATTATGGTCGAATAAAGATTTCAATTGATGATGGTAGCACATGGACAAATATTGGAGCAAGCACAGGAAGCAGCGATTGGCGTGAAACAGTAATTGATATTAATTCCTATGCTGAAAAAACGATTCGTTTAGCCTTCCAGATATATTCAGATTCATCTAATACTTATTCAGGTTGGTATATTGATGATATTGATATTGCAATTTATGAGCCTAAACCGCTTGAGATAGCATTGGTAAGTCTTAATCCCCAGAATTTTCCCTTTGTCTATATGAATACTGTGGTGAATACACTTGGTCTGGGAGAGCCTGAATTAAATCAATCTAACTTCATACTATATGAAAATGGAGCTTTACAAACAGATTATTTTGAAGTAACTCCCCCTGATATTGGTGCCGGTTCTCGTTTGACAGATGTAGTCTTCTTAATGGATAACAGCGGAAGCATGGATGATGAGATAGCTACAGTTGAAGATAATATGATTAAGTTTGTCGATAATCTAGCAGATTCAGAAATTGATTTTTTGCTGGGTTTATGTCGTTTTGGAGCAGGAAGTAATAATGGTTACCCAATTATCGAGGATAATGGGAATCTAACCAAAGATATAGACTATTTCAAGGAAACTGTTTGGAAAAGAAACCGCACAGATGGGAATTTTGAACCGGGATGGGATGCTTTATATCAATCAACAATCAATTTTAATTTCCGTCCAGGTGCGCAAAAGGTTTTTATATTGATAACTGATGAAACTCCTACAGATAATAGTAATTATGGTAATTATAACCAAAATGAAACAATATCTATTTTGCAGATAAATTCAATTACAAACTTTTCGCTAATAGATTTAAATGATTCACATGCCATTTCTGATTATGGCGTTATTACTGAACAAACCAATGGTCAATATTTTGATATATACAGTCCATTTGATGAAATACTTGATTATATTTCATCTGGAGTAGCTAATACCTACCTTATACGCTACAAATCGAGTGATCCTGATTTAAACGGGGTAGAACGAAATATTGAAGTAGTAGTTAATTATCAGGGAAACCAGGCATCGGCCTTTGGTTCTTATATGCCTGGTTCTGCGCCTAAAATTGAACGTACTCAAGACACATTGGCTCTGCATAATCAATCATGGGCAGAAGGAACACAGTTTACAATAAAGGTTGAAATAATTGACAACTATGAACCTTATATTCAAGGTGCTAAGCTTTATTATCGAAATACATCAAATCCAGTATATACTGCTGTTGATATGACCAATACTTCAGGAAATATATGGGAGGGAATCATTCCTGGAAATGATATAAATACTCCGGGATTGGACTATTACATTACAGCTACTGACGGACAAAGCACTGTATCTGATCCGTCTGTGAATCCCAGCGATAAACCCTTTCAATTGGCTATCTTACCCAATGTTGCTCCCCAGATTAATCACACACCAATTAGTAATTCACTAATAAATTCCGATATTACTATTAACGCAGAGATTACAGACAACACAAATCAACTGGTCTTAGCAAAACTATTCTACAGAAAAGCAGGACAGCTACTTTATCAGGAAGCCGAAATGGCTTTTTCCTCTGGCAATAATTACCAGGCTGTAATTCCTGCAAGTTATACAACATACGATGGGGTAGAATACTATATCTTTGCTCAGGATGATCTTGGTGTAGGCAATTATAGCGGGACACCAGATTATCCATATACTATTAATTTTAATCAATCTCCATATAAACCGACCAATGTGTCACCAGAAAACGAAGGTATAACATCCGTTACTCCGACTCTTATAACTTCCGAATTTCTCGATCCTGATCCGAACAGCACTCATATCTTGACCGACTGGGAAATAAGCACCATCTCCGGTGATTATTCCATGGGTTTTGTCTATGGTATTCGCTCCTATGCTTATCTAACCCAACTTAGTATACCATCTAATGTATTGGAGTTTGATACTACTTACTATTGGCATGTAAGGTATAGAGATAATAGTGGTGCTTGGTCAGAATGGTCAGAAGAAACTTCTTTTAATACAGGAGCATTACCGGATCTTACTTTGAGTGAAACAGATATAGTATTTTTACCAGAAGAACCAGTGGAAGGTGAGAAAGTCAGCATTACAGCAACCATCCATAACAACGGTGATGCTAATTCAGGAAATAACGTTCTGGTGCGCTTCTATGACGGAGATCCGGCTTCAGGTGGTATATCGTTTGGTGACTGCACAATCAACAGCATTGGTATCCCGGGTAATGATAGCAGGAGCAGTAATATAGAATGGTTTACAGATGGCAAAGGGGGTAATCATGATATTTATGTGGTTATTGATCCTGATAATGCCATAGCTGAATCTGATGAAACAAATAATCATGCGTATAAAAGTGTTTTCGTTAATCATCGTCCGGATAAACCAGTTAATGAATCACCGGGAGAGGGTGGTTTAACTTCCCTTACACCTACTCTTAAGGCGTCATTATTCTCTGATCCTGATTCAGGTGATACTTATTTCAGTAGTGAATGGGAAATAGCAACCATTCCTAAAGATTATACTAATGGCCTTGTTTACGGCATTAGGTCCTATGATGTGGTGCCTCAAATCACTATTCCGTCCGTATTAGGGAATTATATATTGGAATGCGGTGAGATTTATTACTGGCATGTAAGATACCAGGACAATCATGGCGCGTGGTCGGAATGGTCAGAGGAGACTTCCTTTTTGGTAGCTGATACTGGTTTCAGGCCTAATCACAATGGATACCAGTTTGGCAATAATTATTATGCCCAATTTAATAATCCCTTCTGGTTTGATGGTTATAAGTCTGAAATTGATTGGGAAATTTTCAGCAACGTATATGGTAAGGAAAAGACAAAAATTGAGGAGGATTACACCATTAATAAAGAAATTAAAAGATATACTGCAGAGGAATATTGGGAAGAATATATTAAAGATTTAGGAATTAAGACTAAAGGATTTTGTTTTGGTATATCATCAACAAGTATATTGTTTTATAAAAACACTGTAAATAACCTAGAGAATAATGCCTGGGTGCTTGGTAATAAACATCCATATGATATTCGTATTAGTGAATATAGTGATTGGGATTTTAAACAAAACATATTCGGGGATTATATAGAAAATACTCACGATTTTATAGCATCCTATCATATAAGACAAAGACTCATTCGTAAACAAGTGGGTGTTGATTCAGAGGAACTCTATATATTTGGGGATGAACCAAACATAATATATGAAAATGGTAATGAAGATAGTATTAAGAAATCAATAGTGCAAGACTGGTTTGATCCAATGATGATAACAATTAGCTGGATGGTAAACGGTAAATGGCACGGCCATTCCATTGTTCCATATAAAATCATAAAATATTCTGATAATGATTATGCAAAAGTATATTGTTATGATCCCAACCATCCAGGTGAAGAAAATTGCTTTATTGAATTTGATACACAGCATAATAGTTGTAGATATAATGGATCTGAAGATGTAGTAAATTACTTTGAAGATATGACAGATATAGACGGTTGGCTAGTATGGGGTGAATACGAATTACAAAACGGATCTACTGTATGGGGATGTCAGGATCATGATAGTGATCCAGAATTGGTTCATATTGGTTATGACAAAATACCACCAGATTTTATAGAACCAGAGATTCCTAATATTAAATCAATCACAGGTTCTGGTAATTTACTATTTGTAGATTCTGAAGGCAGAGAATTAGGTTTAAGGGATGGAATATGGTGGGATAATATTCCTAATTCTGGACCAATTACACTAATTTCCAATATAGGTACTTCTGATGAGACTTTGGATGATTTCCCTGAGTCTTATATTCTTGCTGATGATATATCATATACTACATATATCAATGGAACAGATACAGGTAATGTAAATATCCATCTGTTTTATGATGATTCACTAATCCAGGTTATTGGTGCTACAGTCAATTCGTCAACTCAGGATCAGGTTACAGTTAGTCCGGATGGAAATGCAGTCACATACTCAACTAATGACTCAGAGAAAACATATTCTGTAAAGATAGCTAAAGAACTTGAGTATTCGAGTCGGGTCTTTACTGTTGCCAATACAAATCTATGGGCTGGTGAAACATCCACTTTTATGGTTAAGTCAGAAAATACGCAGATGGAATATGTAAATCTAGGAAATCCGAAAACTTATGACCTTATACTGGAGGAGATAGGGGAACAGGGCGGATTATTCTACGCTGGCAATATCACAATTGGCTCCAACGAAAGCCATATAATACAGGTAGATGACTGGACAAACTTAGGCACTACTCAGGTTAATCTGGTGGTGGATGAGAACAACGATGGAACTGTTGATAAAACTGTTGAGTTGTCAGGACAACCAGCCTATAGTTTAGAAACAGGTTGGAATCTTGTCTCATTTCCTCTAAACCCATTAAATCCTGATCCCAATGTAGTATTATCCAGCATTGATACAGAATACGATTCTGTCTGGACTTATGATCCGGTCGCGGGTTGGTCTGTCTATATGCCTGATGGTACTGGCAATTTGGAT
>WJIO01000093.1 GCA_014730235.1 Candidatus Poribacteria bacterium | reverse complement strand
TAAGTTGGAAGTGCTGTTCTAGCTCATCTATACTCTTGCCAAAGCAGTATTTCACTCTCTCGCCATCACTGAGTTTTGTATTCCAAGAATTTGGTACCCATTCTTCATTGGAACCAATCCTCACAAGACTGGACTTCTTCATTCTTACTCTGCGCTTCTCATCTGTAGCAAGGCAGTCTATGAGCTTTGTCCTGTATCCCTTTTGCCTCAAGTAGCTACCGACCTTCAGCAATCCATGTGGCATACTCCAACGTGGCCAATATTGGACATCATAGACGGGTGGGTTAATCAAAATCGCGGTTCTATCCATTTCCAAATTTCCATATCTCTCTTTCTAAGGTGTTTTTGAGGCTATTAAACCCTATTCGCGGTGGGAACAGATTGAAACATGTTTGCTTTACTTTGTAATTCAAGAAAGCCATTAATCGATATAACTCATCATAATCCCCTGGCAGCAAACCATTAGCAGCTGCCAAGGGGAACAGATGTGGACTAAGCATTTCAAGCCGGTATTCCTCCAGAAGAGATTTGTATTTCTCGTATATGTTAGTTCCTGGTGTAGGTGTATACGGCTTGGGAATGACGGCACCAAATATCTCCAAAATATTCAGCGCATGGCGTATGATCTGTTCAAGACTATCATTGGGAAGTCCTATGTTGATAAATCCCGTAAGAGCCTCTATTGGCAAAGAAAATTCAGCCTTTTCATATGCTGCTTTCGCTTTTAGATAGACTTCCGTGTCCAGTTCCCCGTTATCCAATGTCTGATACTCAAAATGAAGTTCCGTGAAGTTTGCCGCTTTCATTCGGCAAGCAATTTCTTCAGTAAAGCAAGCAGGATAAATACCACAGATACCATGAAATCTCGGTTTTTCAGATTTTCGATAAGATTCCACTATCTCGATAACCGGCTTAAGTCTGGATATGAAGTGTTTATGTCCATGAGTTGTTATATCATCGTTGAAGAATACAAAGTCTTTTATACCGAGTTTCATCTTATCGCGGATTTCTTCAGTCAGCGAATCGCACTCCATATCAAGAGCACAAAAAGAGGGAGTATTTTCTGTATTGTAGAGAGCAAAGTCAGCATGATATTGAGAAAGATCAATATGATCAGTTACAAGAATATCAGCGTAAGAATTATCGTACGCATGTGTTGTTTCAAGACGCGGGTAGTTGCCATAAAGAATAACTTGCCTATCCTGAATTCTGTTCTTAATATTTAGGATAAGCTGACATATACTTCTCCACCAGTAACTTGTTAAGGAAGTAACCCAAACTGCCGTTGGTTTCCATGAAGGCAACAAGCTATCAAGGTAATTATGGAAATCATCAAAGCTCTTACCGTAGTACCATAGCAAGTATGAAGTGTTTCCCACAGAAATTTCAGGCTCATTTTTATATGCCTTTCGAGTAATTCTGCCGTTTGTCGGTAACATAAAATCAAAGAGTTTGACATCACAACCTATCTGAGATTTCAGATAGCTACCGAGTTTTAGCATGTCCAGCGGTTGGTTCCATTTAACCCATGCATAACGCGTTTCGATAACAGGCGGATTGATCAACAGAAGCTTATCTTTTGATGAGTAATTTCCATGTATATAGGTCTGACACGATACTGTTTCTGGCATAATTTTATTTACGTTGAATATGAAAGAATGTTTAATCCCAAATTCATCATTTTGTCCACATCATTAATACACACATGATGAGCTAATCTCCATGCGATCGCGGACTTAATGAAGCTCTTCTCATCCATGTTATTACGAACCGGATGAGTCCAGTTAATATAGATTTTCTGTTTTTGTGTATCAATTTCACAAATGGGGTCGCTATATTTGCCTGCCTTATTCACAACCTCGAAGTAATTACCCAATATGAATAATCGCCAACTCCAACGTTCTTGTGTAAAATCAAAATATATTTTTTTTTCGGCGAAATTCACTAAACTGTCGCCTACTAGACCAGGTATATTCTCTACTTTGAAATCACTTATTTTGAAATTCGGCGATAGCGACATATTATAGTCTTCGCGCTCTGCTAGGTCGAAGTGGTTCTCCACAGCTTGTTTTCTAGAGAAAAATGAGTGGAGAGCTGTCGAGAAATTAGTGGAAGTGGCAAGATAGTTTACTGCTCCTGAAATGTCACGTAAAGCTCTTCTGCGTTTGTTTGCACAGGATACATAATCCCTTACATTGGAAGCAACCTGGCTTCGCTTTAGTATGCTTTGTATAATCTCACCTAACAGACCACTAGGAGATTCTCCATTTCCGATTATATAATTTTTCAGCTTTTTATAGTGAGTGTTTTCCTCATAAAAACTCTCGCGTCCAGGGTTCAGAGCATCTACTGCATCCATACCTGCTATTACATTAATCTCACCTGTAATTTGGCTAAGTGTTGACCTGTGCTTCCCGGATAGCAATTTTTCCAATCCCAAGAAACTAGGCTGTCCAATCGCTACGTTTCTTACACGAACTGTGAGTCCTCGGTATTCCGCTGGAAATATGGCTTCAGGTCGTCCGAGTATATAACCCTTGGCAAACAAGCCATCATCACGGATATTTACCTCAACATAGGTACTGTTATGTAAGGCTTGATCTTCTTTATCCTCAGCTAGCCAGATAGGCCGCATTAACTCCTGGTCTGAATAAATATCACCTGAAAATATCACCTTCCCGATATAGTGCAATCTGGAATCCCTTAGCAGTTTACCAAATCTATGCTCTATGTTGGATGGCAGATCATATTTAACTGGGATGCATCGCGACAGCTCCCATACAAACTGTGTTATTCCATCCTGAGAGGATATATTACGCACATTACCATTTTTCTTAGCCGCTCCCAATTCACTAATGACGAAAGGTTTGAGTTTTTGCAACACGATCTTTGTATAGTGTTTGTTAATTATATCCGGGTTGCTTAACTGCTCAATTTTGATGTTACAGAAATCCCTTATCTTTTCGAGGTCTATCTGGTTTTCTAAACTCAATAAATAATCAAAATCAATTACAGCCTCAATCTTAATATCGCTACAATTAATACAGTAGTTGACTTCTAATCTCGCGGCTCGGTCATAGTGGAATTCTCTACGGAACTTGATACCCGTACCAGAAATTATATAGTTCTCTTGACCTAGCTTACGCTTTTTTCCTTGCTTAACAATATATATATCTTCAACCTCAAAACGTCCTGAGAGAATTCCCTTTGGTACTGGCACTTTAAAGTGATTGCGTAAATTTAGCTTCTGTGATGGATAACATAATATCTTGCCGCTATGAAACTTGGTTGTGGTAGATATGATCTTCATAGAGTCACAGTAGCGAGCTACTGCAAGAAAACCTATACCTTTACTTCCAATTTTAGGTCGCCCCTTCTTGGTTATCTCATTTCTATCACTATTATGACTTCTGCCTATCGTAGTAAAATCTTGTCTAAACTCAAATGGCGTCATTCCCACACCATCATCACGTATCTCAATAGATTTTAAATCCTCTGCCAAGGTAATCTGAACCAAATCTGCGTCCGCATCATAAGCATTGCTTATCAGTTCTTTAAATGCCTTGATAAAAGGTCTATATATTCCGGAAAGCTCCCGAATTATTGAGGGATCAACTCCACCGATCTTCATAACAATTCCTATTTTGTTGCTGAACCACCGCCATGTTCACTCAATCGTGGACGAACTTTTA
>WJIO01000092.1 GCA_014730235.1 Candidatus Poribacteria bacterium | reverse complement strand
GGCTTGAAAAGCTTAATATTAGAAAGAAGGAATATATATGAAAACAACAATATTTATCATAGTTTTTATGACAATTACTTATTTTTCAATATCAGAAACATCAGCTTTTGATTTAATCAACGACATAAATTATCACAACGTAAGAGATTATGGAGCAAAAGGCAATGGAGTAACGGATGATACTTTAGCTATAAGAAAGACATTGGATTCGATAAAAAACAACGGCATAGTATTTTTTCCGGCTGGGAAATATATAATTAACGGTCAGATAAATATAAATGGGAGAAAAGGTATAAAATTTGTTGGTATAAATGGCGGATCAATTATAACAACGACAAAAGCAGAAAAGGATGATTCAAGAAGTGCCTTTTTATATTTCAACAGAAGCGATAACTGCGGTATATATGATATTACCTTTGATGAAAGTGCTGTTGTAAATCCTCCTACATCTCGTGCATGGGTTGCTGATATATGGGCGATAAGTTGTGAAAATTTTATAGTAAAAAATTGTCATTTTATTGAGACAGTCAGTTCAGGAATAACTATTACTTCGGGAAAACATTGTCTTATAGATGGTGTTACAGCTAAGGGAGTCAGAGGTTTTGGATACTCAGATATTGATCCTGTAGCGTTAGATGGAAATTTCATAAGTGTGAACGGTCTATTCGCCAATCCCTCAGGAGACAGGGGTGGAAACATTGTCACAAACTGCCGCATTGATGCATACTCGGAATTGACTTCTTTCCACTGGTATGATTTTGCCTCAAATGCTTCAGGTGGCGCAGGAATATGGCACGATAACAACTGCGGAATTCTTACTGAACCCCTTGGGACAGATAAACCTGATGCACCTAATAATATAGTATCCAACAACTACATAGCTCATTTTGGCTGGGGAGGGTATACAGAAAATCCCGGCGGTAGACTTGGTGGTCGTCAGATTTTTGACAATAATATTGTCTTTGAATGTTACATAGGATATGAGATACAAAACACAGCTCAGAACGTTATAATCTCGGACAATTATTTTGAAAACCTGGCCGGCGATGGGATATATTCACACAGCCTTGATAATATAAACATAGCTGATAACGTTTTTCACAATATCGGTATACACAAAGCAGCTAATGGATATGTTCCGGCTGTATATGCAATTTATGGGATCAGCGATATTAAAGGTCAAAGTAATTTCAAGGTATCCGGTAACATAATATTAATAGATAAGCGAAATAATAAGTATGGCAATTTATTATCCCGACCCTTAGGAATAAAAATCCGGTCATCTGCTGGTATTACGGGTAAAAACATTATTATTCAAGGAAACATATTTAATCTTGCCGGTAGTCCATATGATGTATCTACTTTTGAAGGAACACTATTAGTTGAAGGCAATATCCGGGATATGATAATAAGCGATAACATTATTTCAAATTCATGTGGTCCATCAGTTGTTTTAACCTCGTCACCTGGAGGAAATACTGTAGATTCACCGGAAAGGGTGACGATAAGCAATAATCATTTTACCAATAACAATATTGGCCCGGGTTATAGGGCGGCTGTTGTAATTAAAAATGACACAAGAAATGTAACTATCGATGGAAATAATGTATCCGGCAATGAGAATCATCTTAATTTCCTGGAAGTTCGGGATAATGCCGATATGATATATTGTCATAGAAATTTTTTTGAAAATGTAAAAAATGCCTACTCATGGATGAGTTCGGGTACAAAATTCATCTGGGATGATCTTATCGGGAGCAATATTATAATATTCAGAAATGGTAACACTCAACCGGATGTAGGAATGGGGAATGAATTTAAAACAGGCAATACAAATGCTACATCTATAAAAAATTTCAGTAACGGTCGAGAAGGGCAGGTAATAAATATTACTTTTGGCGACTCAAACACAACCATAATAAGCAATCAAAAAATAAGACTAAAAGGAAGTGGGAAATTCAGAGGTAATAAATATGACCAGATAAGCCTTTTTTATGATGGTTCAGTATGGATGGAAAGAAGCAGAAGTATTAATCATTAATAATAACCAACAGGCAATATTTGTCATTCCTGCTTTCGCAGGAATGACAAATAAATTATATCCATTTTTTAACGATTACATTAGGAGAGAATTTGAATAGACTTATTGAGAATTACTTGTTTATCAGAATGACAAATATGGACTCAGGGGATTACCCAATTAAATTTTTAATCTTCATAATATTGGCTTTGTAATCTGTTAATCAATTTTCACAACATAATTCAATCCCTCTTTAAACCAATCCCTCAATATAGTATCCTCAGTTGCAGATCTTTTAGCTGTTCCACCAACGGCTTGAGACAAATCAAGTTCTGCTGATATTATTTCTTCTGTAAAGAAACCACTTTCCACTATAACATTTCCATCAGGGCAAATAATCTTAGAATTGCCATGAGATGATCCTGAATTTCTAATGTTTTCTTTGTCCGCCGGAGTATTAGCCATTACCAGATATATACCATTTTCTGTAGCTCTTGAGATTGGCATGGAGCCATATGCGGATAACTTATGCTCAGATAGTAATCCTGATTCACAGGAACAAAAAAAGCATATCTGTGCTCCTAATGCTGCTGGAAGTCTAACCAATTCCGGGTATCTGACATCATGGCATATTATGAAGCAGCAATAAACCCCGGCAATATTTACTATAGGTAGTGGTCCTTTATTATTAATACACCATTTCTCACCAGCCAGAAAAGTCTTGTTGTATCTGGTTTTTAAAACCCCTTGCTGATCGAATATAGCAAGACTATTAAGCCAATTTTCAGATTCTTTATGGGCTGAACCTATAATAACAGCTATATTGCTGTCTTTGCAAACAGATGATATAGAATCTTCAGCTTTCTGAAAACACTCCAGCTTTGCGTCCTGCCAATATTCCAATCTGCAAGAATAACCAAAAAGAGTACCTTCTGGAAAAGATAGTATATCTATTCCTTCCTTTGCCGCT
>WJIO01000091.1 GCA_014730235.1 Candidatus Poribacteria bacterium | reverse complement strand
TTATAATTGAAAATTCTCTCAGCTTGTCATTCCTGCCTTCGAAGAAATGACAACATAAGTGATATTAATTTTTAACGATTACATTATATTACAATTCATCGTTTTTATCAAATTTCTATTGACATGAAAAAGTCATGGGGTATAATTTGGTTGGAAAAAATACATCTTATATTGGTTTAGGCTCAAATCTGGGTGATAGGTCTGTTAATATACAAAATGCACTTAAATTGCTGGATCAATTTCAGCATATAAAGGTGGAAACTGTTTCATCAATGTATGAGACAGAGCCTGTTGGCTATGAATGCCAATCATGGTTTATTAATTCTGCTGCTGAAATAAAGACCTCTCTGCCGCCTGTGGAGCTCTTGAGAACTCTAAAGCACATAGAATTACAAATGGGGAGAGAAAAAACAGTAAGATGGGGCCCCCGGATAATAGACCTGGATATACTGCTCTATGATCAATTATACCTGAATACCTCAGAATTAGTGATCCCGCATCCACGAATGCATCAGAGGGCTTTCGTCCTCGTACCTTTATCAGAGATAGCTCCAAGTGTCGTCCACCCGTTAATTAACAAAGCCGTTAGCTGTTTGTTACGCAATCTAGAAGATAAAAAGCTTATCCACCGTTTTTCAGAATAATAAATCAGGAAGGAGGTAAAGGCGGTTTCTATATTTTCAGGAGTATTTTATGGAATCCCGTCATTTAATATATGAATCTGCGTCATAAATATATTACTATAGAGGGTGCTATTGGTGCAGGAAAAACCAGCTTTGCCCAGCTTTTGGCAGAGAAGTCCAGATCTCTGCTTATACTGGAAAATCTTGATGATAATCCATTCGTACAAAAGTTTTATGAAGATAGGGATAAATACGCTTTCCAGACCCAGCTTTTTTTCCTGTTAAGTCGTTATAATCAGCAAAGGGAACTGCTACAGCAGGATTTGTTTTATGATTGTGTTATATGTGACTATCTGTTTGCCAAAGATCGGATATTTGCCTATCTGAACCTTAATGAAGACGAATTAATGCTTTATGAGCGGATATACGAATTTCTGGACGATGCAATACCCAGACCCGATCTTGTGGTTTATCTTCAAGCCAGCACAGATACTCTTGTTGAACGTATAAAGAACAGAGGTCGGAAATATGAGGAGAATATATCCGAAGATTATATAAGAGATCTGAACGAAAGATATAACAGCTTTTTCTTTCATTATTCCCATACTCCCCTTCTGGTGGTAAATACCGATAACCTGGATTTTGTTAATAATGAGCGGGATTTAATGGAATTGATGGAAGAAATAAGACGCATGAAAGGCGGCAAAGAATATTACATCCTTCATAATGATTTATAAGCCCAAATACATAGAATGGTCTACATAACAGACAAAGAGCAGATTACAGTGGGATGAGAGCATTATGTATAATATTGTTGCAGGCGACAACTCAGATGATGTATGGTCACTGGAACTTACCCGGGCGCATGAGGGCACTCTTGAGGAACATAGAATTACTCTGGATCCCAAACTCCCACCTGTTCTATAGCTAAAACCTGATCATGTTTTTGGTATTAGGTAATCGTTAAAAAATGAAAAATGTGTTTAGAATAATACCTTTACCATGATGGTAAATTACAAAATATGTCATTCCTGCTTTCGAAGGAATGGCAACTAAATTGTATTCGTTTTTTAACGATTACATTAGGAAAAAAATAGAATGCTGGCTCATTTCAGCTTGCAGAATTACTATTGACACTAATAAGGTTTTATTTTATGATTAGACACTATTGAGAATTCATTCTGATCAATCTGATCAATGGCTTGAATAAGAACTCAGGAGGATTAAGAAATGTCTGCAAAAGTTGCGTTTATTGGTACTGGTGGGATCGCTGGTGCTCATCTTAATAACCTAAAGACCTTTGAGGATGTGGAATTTGTCGCTATGTGCGATGTGGTGGAAGAAAAGGCAAAAGCCCGGGCCGATGAATTTGGTGGCAAACCTTTCACCGATTATAAAGAGATGTTTGATAAAGTTGATATGGATGCTGTCTATATCTGTACCCCGCCCTTTGCTCATGGTGAACAGGAATCTATAGCTTGTCATAAAGGCGTCCATATGTTCATCGAAAAACCCATTGGCGTCACATGGGAACAGGCCGTTATAATAAATGACATGATAGAAAAATCAGGAGTTATAAGCAGTGTGGGTTATCACTGGCGTTATGGTGGCAATGCCCAGACAGCCCTTTCAGTATTGGAAGACGAAATTATTCTCGGTTCACTTGGATACTGGATGGGCGGCATGCCCGGTGTCCACTGGTGGCGTGTAAGAGCCGAATCCGGTGGTCAGCATGTTGAACAGACTACTCATATCTTTGACCTGTGCCGATTCCTGGTAGGCAGTAATGCTGTCCTGGTTCACGGTGTAGCCAACAGCGGCGGCATGACTGATGTGCCGGATTATGACGTTGATGACATTAGCATGGTCAATATCGTATTTGAAAATGGTGTGGTGGCCAATATAGCTTCATCATGTGCCATGAAAGGATGGGGGCGTGTGCAACTGGAGGTATTCTGCCACGGTTTGGTAATTACTGTAGGTGGAAATGCTCCTCTGGTTAATAGAGAGGGCAAAGCTGAAGAAATGGAGACGAAACCGAGTCTGGATAGAGATCGGGTGTTTATAGACGCGGTTAAATCCGGTGACGATTCCAAGATTCTTTCTCCTTATTCAGATGCTCTGGAAACTCACAAGATCACTATGGCAGCCAGCAAGTCATTTATGACCGGTAAAGCTGTTGACGTATAAATAGATCAGAAATTCAAAGCCCGACGCTGCGTCGGGCTTTGTAAAAATGGAGGAATATAATGGCAGATAAAGTAAAAGCCCTGGTGTGGTCTGAATTTACTGAACCAAAAGACGTATATCCTGTTGGCATACATGGTGAAATTGCCAAACACCTTAACGCTCAGTCGGATGTAGAGGCAAAGACAGCGCAAATCGAAGACCCACAGCAGGGAGTAAGTGAAGAATCCCTGGCCTGGGCTGATGTTCTTCTTTGGTGGGGGCATAAACGCCATCGGGACATTACTGACGAAAATCTGGCCCGGATAGTAAAACACGTTAAAGAACGTGGTATGGGTTATTTTGCCATACATTCAGCCCATTACTCCCGGGGCCTTATAGCACTTCTGGAAACAGGATGTGGTTTAGGCGGCGTAGGCAATGGTGGTGCGGAAACTGTATCAGTGGTTATGCCGGATCATCCCATTGCTGAAGGCGTAACGGATTTTGTAGTTCCCCAGACTGAATACTTTACAGAACCCTTTGACGTACCTGAACCTGAGGCTGTTGTTTTACGTTCAACTTTTGAGACTGATGATAAGCTCTGGTTCCGCTCAGGATCTTGCTGGACAGTAGAAGAAGGTCGGGTTTTCTATTTCCGCCCAGGGCATGAAACTTTCCCTATCATGCGCCAGCCGGAAGTTCTAAAAGTGGTTTATAACGGAACGTTGTGGGCTGCTAAAAGAACATAGGCTTTATTAAGCAAGTAAATCACTAATTATGGAGTTTCCATTAAAAAGTTGGGTTTTACTAAAATCCCTATACTGCGCTCATAATTAAATGTCTTAGGGGCACGTCGACGCGTGCCCCAAAATCATATAAAAAATTGCTTTATCAAAAAGTGCAAAAATATGGAGAAAGGAAAGCATTATGAAAATTTCAGTCTTTGCATGTTTGTTTGCGTTTGTGATTATGCTCTTTGCAATGCCTGTATTTGCTCAGAACCTCAAAGAGGGACTGGTTGCATACTGGATGTTCAATGAAGTTAACGGCGATACGGCTGTTGACTCGAGCGGTAATGGTCACGATGGAGCGCTTATGGGTGATCCTCAGTGGGTGGAAGGCCATTTCGGCGGCGCGCTGGAGTTTGACGGCGTTGAAGATGAGGTAAATGTGCCTTATCATGAAGACCTGAATCCAGAGGAATTTACCGCATGTCTCTGGGCTAATGTTGAACCGGGAAGTGCTGGAAACCACAGGGCTGCTATTAGCTGTCGTGACGATTTCCCCAGAGAGGTTATATTATTTATGCTGAACCGGCGGATACATGGCAATACTGGATCGGTGTTGGGGCAGGTGGAGTAACCTGGAATCAGGTGCAGGGACCTGTTGTGGAAACTGGTAGTTGGACTCATCTGACAATAGTATATTCCGATGGTACGCAGAAATTTTATGTAAACGGGGAATTTGTAGGTGAAGCAGTAGCCGAACTTAACCTGAATACCGCCAATGAGCTCCTGATAGGAGCTGGAGCTAATGAGCTTGATCCGCATCTTTTCCTGTTTGTGGGAATGATCGATGATGTAAGACTTTACAATCGAGAGCTTTCGGAGGACGAAATAACCGAGGCCATGTCCGGTGAAATGGCGGCTGTAGAAGCTTCCGGCAAACTTGCTGTTACATGGGGTATGGTTAAGTAAATTTTAAAGACTCAAGTATTACCCTCTTCAAGAAACCAATTTAACAATTTGCTGCGCTGGCCAGCGCAGCAAATTGTTAAAGCTGACCAACCTGTTAAATCCATATAAAATCCTATATTTACTAAATTGAAACAGGTACACTAAAAATCATAGGTCTTGACACGGGAAGACTAAATAAATATAATGGAAATTAATTTTTATCCAGTCAATACATATGTTTTTTTGAGGTTATAGTATATGGATCAAAATATAATGCCGTTAAGTATGTTGGCAGAGGGTGAAGAGGCGTTTTTGGTAGATGTCCGGGGTGGTCATGGTTTTAGGCGGCGCCTAGCTTCTATGGGACTAAACGCCGGTATGAAAATTACCATGGTAAGAAATTCTATGAGCGGCTCTGTTGTTGTAGGTGTAATGGATTCCAGAATTGCTCTTGGAAGAGGTATGGCCCATAGAATATATGTTTCAAAAAATTAAGCTAAGAAACTACATTTTTTCATGGTTGGATTTCCCGGACTCAATCCAATCTACACAACAAATTTACATTTTGGTCATCAAAATCTCGCTGTAATTCCAAAATAAGGGATTACAGGCAGCATGTAGACTTTTTCTTCTTCTGTATAGTCGTCATTATAATCCAAAGCCATTACGTTTTTACGGTTGTATACATTCATAATTTCCAGATAAGCTGACATCTGGACACCCTTGATGCTGAAATATTTGGATAATCGCAAATCCAGCCGGTGGTATGGTGATAATCTCTCTGAATTATCCGCACCGTATATGGGATTCCAACCGATAGTTCCCGTTATGGGATTGTATACCTCTGTTGCGCCTATGACGGGAGTATAAGGAGTTCCGGTAGAATATCGCCATTTACCTCCCAATTCCATTGAAGGGGTAATTTTGTAGTTGGCGACAGCCGTCAACACATGGGTTTGATCATATGAATACAGTCGCCAGGGTTCTTCCGGCCTGTCCTTTCGCTTTGATATGGAATATGAATAACTGAGCCAGCCGAAAAATGGGCCTATCTCTTTTTGCTTTATAAACAACTCCAATCCCTGGGCATAACCTTTACCTTGATTTAGATATATTTCCTCTGGATCTGACGTTACCAGATTTTCCAGGTCTTTCCGATAAAAGGCGACTTTTGCCAGCAGATTATTGGGCAGTTTTCTTTCAAATTCAGCCACATAATGATATGCCATTGAGTTTGTGAGATCTGGATTACCCCAATCCTCAGAAACCTGGGATTCATCTGGACTCTGGCTGTATTTTCCGTAGGCAAGTTTGAAATTGGACATATCATCGAGGGCAAAGGATAGGCTTAAGCGAGGGCTGAGTGTGAATTCTTCTATCTCACCGTTGTAATCCCCTCTACCACCTATAGATAAAACCAATGGTTCGAACAATCTGTAGTTAATTTGTATATAGGTGTTACCAAAGGCATAGTTTTCCTCCGTATCCGAAAAAACTTTTTCGCTTTCCGTAAAAGTGGATACATCCGGATTGTCCTCACCTGGAGGTCGGATAAAGTGGGCTTTAATTTTAAAATTCATCCATCCCGCGCCCACACCCGCCTGTAAGCTGTATTTATCCCCCAGGGGTATGGTGTTATCATTTCTTAAAGTGTAAAGATGCGGATCAGCCCGAAGGAAAAGGCCTTTACCCATTTTCATATCCCACAGCAAGTAATTATGGGACAGGGTCAGGGATGAGGACAGACGGCGTAAGGATTCGGTATGCCATGTTATCCCCTGGGAATGATAGGCGTTACGCCAGTGGAAAGTTCCAGCCAGTTCCGGGTCATCGGTAACATCCTCTTCTTTCAGATACAATTTCATGAAGTCGTCAGCACCAAAACTGCTTATGCTTATTGAGTTATTATCGTTAATGGTATAATTAAATCTGGTCTGGTAATCCCAGAACTGGGGAAGAGCTATGATATTATCGGATTTTATGGGAAAAAGGTCAATATAGCTTCTTCTGCCGGCTATGTACCATGAATCTTTGTCGCCGAAACTGCCTTCCATAAGACCTTCTGCCATGAGCATATTGATATTCAGGGTTGAACTCAGGCTATCTTTCTTTCTGTTGTAAGAGGATATATCCACCACTGCCTGGGAGTCGCCGTATTCCGCGTCAAAGCCGCCGGCATAGACATCCACCTGTTTTATAATCTCCGGATTTAAAGTGGAGGTAAACCCGCCGAAGTGATACGGATAGGGCAGAAAAATATCATCGAAATAGAAACTGTTGTCTTCGGGACTGCCTCCCCGGATAAATAACTGACCGGAAAAATCACCCATAGTGGAAATCCCGGGTAATGTTTGTATGGCTTTAAGCACATCCCCGCCGGTTCCGGGGATTCGGGTGATCTCGGTATTTGTCACTTCTACTTTACTGGGAGGTACGGCCACACTCCTTTTGCCGGTAACTGTAACATTACCCGCGTCCAGTATTTCTTTTTCCAGGTAAAAATCGGTTTCAACAGACTTTCCATCCTGAACTTGCAGTTCTTCCCTGATTGATTTATAACCCTCGATGGACACCAGTATTTTGTATTTTCCCGCCGCCAGATTTGAGAATTTATACTGACCGCTGGTATCCGTCAGAGTATTTGTGTTGTTTCCCAGAAGGTAAATCCTGACATCGGCTAATGGATCACCTGATCCCTTTTGGTAAACTGTTCCTGATATTGAACCGTTCTCAGAGGCTATTGCGTGGTTAAACGTTATGAGAAAAAGCACAAGGATGAAAAACAAACATATTAAGAGCAAACTAATAGCGTTATATTTCTTCAACATTTCACTCCATCCTTTTTGTAATTCTTGGATAAGCAGATTCTGAGTTGACAGGATGAGCGGTCCTGGGAATCTGCTTTTGATACTAACCTGAACGATCTTTTATGGGATTGATAAATATTCCCTGGGGAATTTTTCCATCCCATGCTTTAGGTCTATTAAGCCCAAAAGCATAAGTAATGACGGCCCCTGTGTCCATAATGTTTACAGGATTTTTTAATTCCACACCAGAATTCACACCAGGCCCGCTGCAAGCCCAGAATATATTCATGCTCTCAGGGTTATCCCCGCCGTGAGATGTGTCTTTACCGCCGTGATCCGAAAGCAGGATGAAGAGGCTTTCGTCAAATACACCGGCATCCTGAACTGTATCAAGGACTTTGCCTAAAAGTTTGTCTGTTATACTTATCTGCTTCATATATTTCTCTGTGCCGTATCCTTGAGAATGTCCCGCGCCGTCTATAAAATCCAACTGCATAAAAAATACATGGGGCGGCGATTTTCGGATATATCCGACAGCAGCATCTGTCAGATCAGGATCAGGCATGGATTCGCAGTGACAGTTGCAGGATTTTTCTATAATATGGGTATTGATAGGCCCCCAGCAGCTAAATGAAGCGCATATAATATCAGGCTGATTTTGTTTTATTACTTTCATAAAGGATGGCCAGGGTGCATCCTCAGATATAGGATTTTCACCGTTGAGTTTATGCTTTTCTGGCCCTACGCCGTGAAACATGGCCCCCCAGGCCTCAAAACTGGCAGATGGGTATACCGATGTGCCAGAATAGGTTATAACACCCTGGGATGCTATTCTGTCAACGTTGGGAGTATCAGCTTCCCGAACAGATTTGCCCACAGCCCCATCTAATCCGATTACAAAAACCCGCTTACAAAGTGCTTGCATTATATCGTCCTTATAGTTAATAACATGTTATATTGTCAATATTTTTACTGCTTATATATTATATCATAATTTATTATATCATCATTCCATTCTTCGCAATAACACAGGCATGTAAAATTTATGCTTGGTTAGTATCAGGAAAATTGACAAAGGGGGATGTATGTGGTAAAATTCCAAAAGGAAATACTTTTATATGCCTATTAAAAGGCTTGATTATCCTATGTTTAGAAAGGAATTTTTAGATGCAAGATTTCAGGGATTTTGAAAAGGAACTGAAGAAGTTGAGAGAAAAAATGGATAAAATCCTTGTTGGATCTATAAATGAACCAGAAACTTTGGAAGACCTTGATTGGATACCGGAACTGGATGTTCTTGAGGACAAAGATAATATAACGGTCAGGATCGATCTGCCGGGTATGAGTTCAGATTCTATTGATCTTTCTATCTCCGGGAATTCCCTAATGATTAGAGGTACAAGAAAACCAGAAACAGGCAGAAAAGATGAAAATTTCCATACTATAGAACGGGGATTTGGAAATTTTCGCAGGTATATAAGCCTACCTGCACCTGTGGAAGAGGAAAATGTAAAAGCCATTTATAAAGATGGTGTTTTGACTGTAAAACTTCCTAAAAAGACTGATCATAAAATAGGTAAAAAGGTTATATTGGAATCGTAAAACATATTTTATTAATATGCAGATGCCTGACCTCAATACAAGAGGGGTAATAAAATGGCCGATGAAAAACATAAAAGTCCATATTTCGAAGGGTTTTTAAGGGTAAAAGTCGCCTTCAAAGGTAAACAATTCGCGGACGGCTCACTTTCTGGCTTAAGCGCATCTGGTGATTATATAGCAATACGTTCTAACAAATGTAAAGAAGCGGGTGAACATGTTACAATAAGCCTTCCTGTTCCTGCGCATGTGGAAACCATAGTATGTGAAGGAATAGTGGAAGAATGCAAGAAAACTGATAACATCTATGAAATGGAAATATCCATATCTGATATTGATGATAGTTCGAAGGAACATTTAAGACGGTTCTGCAATTTCCTTATACCCCATTCCGGCTCGGAGATTATAGACTATCTGATACAGCAGGGAGAGGAATCCCTTAAAGAAGCCGGGGAGGTAACCATAGGTGATGGTGTTGGAGAAAGACTGGAATCTTTAATGCACGAACTACTTTCCCTGAAATACCATGATGCCTTAAGAAGTTTTGAAGATGCCCTGAAGATGGATATGAATAACGAAGCAGCTATAGAGGGTTTTTGCTATTCTCTGGCAAAAGCCGTTTCTCACTATCACCAGGCCGGACTTGATGGACTTGCCGATACTATCAAGATAAAAGCCATGCACTATTATAACGAAAAAACCCTGGAGGTTGCCAATAATTCACCGAGAATAAATCAGGTACTTATGTTAATAATACGCGGCATATTTCCATGTGAATAGAAAGGACATATATTGATAACAGGTATTCCTTTAATTTTAGCTTTGATTTTAATTTGCCAGACTCAAATAGAATGGGATATGATAAGGAATGAAAAACATCATACAGGTTTTGTTACCGGAGAAATCAAAGCCCCCTTGCATCCTGCATGGTCAACTTATTTTCTGAGCGAACGCTTTGGCTCTAACTTTGAACCTGTGTTTTCAGAAGACCGGGTTTTTGTAAATACCCATAATGGAAGTGTGTATGCACTGGATGATGAATCGGGAAAGGCCATATGGCGTTTTCATACAGACGGATGCTTCTTAAATTCTCCCGCAGTCTTTCGGAATTTAGTAATCTCTGGCTGTACTGATGGATACCTTTACGCACTGGATAACAAATCAGGGGAAGTAAAATGGAGTTTGTATGCTGGTCAGGGGGGATTTTCAGCCGCTCCTGTAATTTCTGATGGTAAAATATTTATCGGTGCCAGAAATGGTATTTTTCTTGCCGTTGATGCCTTATCCGGAAAGATCATCTGGAAGCAAAATACAGCATCCCCTATACGCCAGACGGC
>WJIO01000090.1 GCA_014730235.1 Candidatus Poribacteria bacterium | reverse complement strand
CCATGTATCCATGGGTATCATGGTCTTGTATACAGGATCAAGATCGTCCTCCTGACAGATGATCAACCACATGTCAATTTCTGCTTCCCGCATGGCTACAGGTAATATACTGTTGAATCGAATCCAGATATTATCTTTTATAATTTCAGCACGTTTTCGCATGGGTAAAACCTGGGGAAAACTGCTGTTCTGGCGCATAGGTGATATTTGTTTCATTTATATCCTCTCTCATAGTAAAAAGCGATTTTTTAGATAAAGTGTTTATTATCTGAGATTTTACCATCAGTTTTTGTTATGGTCAAATGATTTTTATTTTATTCCATTGCTAGAAAATACAAAGAATGATAAAATATTCAAAAAGATGTTATTTGACTATCGCTAAAAATGAATATAACTTATTGTCATTCCTGCGAACTTCCGATTCCTTTTTGGTCAAGCTTTCCCAAAAAGCTTGAGGCATGAATACAGTCCTTCCAGTATAGTTTTTTGGCACACTAAGCCTGGAAGAACCAGTAAACTTAATCTTGAAAAGATAAATATTATTTTGGAGACACAAATGAAATTAACAGGAAAAGCATGGAAATTTGGTGACAGCATAAGCACAGATTTAATAGCACCCGGCAGATATTATCACCTGCGTTCAAATATGCCGGAACTGGTAAAGCATGTTCTTGAGGACGCAGATCCCAATTTTGCTAAAAACATGGAACCGGGAGATTTTGTGGTAGGTGGTAATAACTTTGGTCTTGGTTCAAGCAGGGAACATGCACCCTTGATAATAAAAATGGCTGGAACAAATGCGGTTATAGCAAAATCCTTTGCCCGGATATTTTTCCGAAATGCAATTAATGTAGGTTTACCGGCTATTGAGTGTGATACGGATAAAATTGATCAAGGTGATGAACTGGAAGTCAATCTGGAAGCAGGTAAGATTATAAATAAAACCAAGGGGATTGAGCTTGAATTTGACCCTCTGCCCTCTGTTATGACTACTATTCTACAGGATGGTGGTCTGGCTGCACATATTGCAAAACACGGGGATTTTAAACTTTAATCAATAGGCAGTTGATTCAGGTTATTATAGGAGTATTTTAAATATGGAGTTTGAAAAATTAGAAGTACCTTCTGAAGGTAAGGTCATAGAATTTGATGGTGATAAACTTTTTGTGCCGGATGAGCCTGTTATACCTTACATCGAAGGTGATGGTATAGGCCCGGATGTAACGAAGGCTATGCTCAGGGTTGTTGATGCAGCAGTTGAAAAATCTTATAAAAATAAACGAAAAATAATTTGGTTTCAGATATACGCAGGTGAAGCCGCTGAAAACTTATACGGTGATCTGCTTCCTGATGACACCCTTCAGGCCATAAAAAATTTTCATGTAGCAATAAAAGGTCCGTTGACCACACCTGTAGGTAAAGGTTACAGAAGTCTTAATGTTTCAATAAGACAAAAGCTGGATTTATACGCATGTATTCGTCCTGTAAAACATATCAAAGGTGTTCCTTCACCAGTTGTATCGCCGGATAGTCTGGATATAGTGGTATTCAGGGAAAATACCGAGGACGTATATGCTGGAGTGGAATGGGCGGCCGGCACAGAAGAAGCTGAGAAGGTTATATCTTTTCTAAATAATAACTTTGCCTCCGGTATAAGGGAAAATTCAGGTATAGGCATAAAACCTATAAGTCAATTTGCCACAGCACGTCTGGTGAGGGTGGCTGTAAAATATGCCATAGATAATAAACGTAGAAGCGTCACTCTGGTTCATAAAGGTAACATAATGAAATTCACCGAAGGCGCTTTCAGGGATTGGGGTTACCAACTGGCAGAAGATGAATTTGGTGATATAACAATTGCTGAGTCGGATATCCCCGAAGGACAGGAATCACCAAAAGACAAGATAGTTATAAAAGACCGAATAGCCGATAGCATGTTCCAGCAGGTTTTAATCAGACCTGATGAATACGATGTAATCGCAACGCCCAATCTAAACGGTGACTATCTTTCCGACGCATGCGCCGCCCAGGTAGGTGGTCTTGGTATGGCCCCAGGGGCAAATGTAGGTGATAGTGTGGCTGTTTTTGAAGCTACTCATGGCACAGCACCAAAATATGCCGGTATGGATATGGTAAATCCCGGTTCACTAATATTATCTGCGGTTATGATGCTTGAATACATGGGCTGGAACGAAGCCGCAGAAAAAATAACTGATGCCGTAGCTGAAACAATATCTCAGAAAAAGGTTACATACGATCTGGAAAGGCAGATGGAAGGTGCAACCAAATTGTCAACATCTCAGTTTGCATTGGCAATTATAGATAATATTCAATAATGTCCAAATTAATACTCAAATGGAGTAAATATCATGGTAAAACCAAAAGAAATAAGACCAGGATTTAAAACTTCTATAGATGCTTCTTATACTGTTGATGAAATTAAATCCATATTCGATCAATATAAGCTGAAAAACTGTAATGTAACTAAGAATTTTATGGGTATTGAAATTACCGGGGAGAAATAAAATGGAAAAGGCAGAAAAACCAAATATACTTTTTATGCTTGCTGATGATATGGGCTGGGGTGATGTGAGTTATCATGGTTCAGAGATACGCACACCAAACATAGACCGTCTCAAAGACTCAGGTGTTGAACTTGATCAGCATTACGTCTGCCCCATGTGTACTCCTACCCGGGCATCCCTGCTGACAGGCAGACATCCGGGACGGTTTGGACGGCATGCCACAACCCCTTCCAACGCGCCGGTACTTCCTGACGGATATGAAACCCTGGCCACATCCCTGCGGAACTGTGGATATGATACGGGCCTATTTGGTAAATGGCATCTTGGGTCATCACCGGAATTTTGCCCGAATAAATTTGGCTTTAATACGTCCTACGGTAGTCTGGCCGGTGGTGTTGATCCATATAATCACTGTTACAAGCGCGGTCCGTATTCTGCGACATGGCATCGCAACGGTGAAATTGCGGATGAATCCGGACATGTGACAGACCTCATCGCAAAAGAGGCTGTGGAGTGGATAGACTCCCGGAAAGGCCCCTGGTTTTGCTATGTACCTTTTACGGCTGTTCATATACCTGTAAAAGCGCCTCAACACTGGATTGATCAATATGAATTTGAGAAATATGACGATATTCCCATAAGGGATAGGTCATTTAAAAAATATGCAGCCTACGCCAGCCAGATGGATCATGCCGTCGGTCAACTGGTAGAGTCAGTAGTGCGCAGATGCGAGATGGATAAAACCATAATTGTCTTTACATCAGATAACGGAGCGATACCGGAATATTCTCCCGGTGATCTGTCCAAGTATCCCGGATGGCAAGAAGCCACACCAAGATTGGGTAGCAATTTACCCCTTAGAGGTCAGAAGGCCCAGTTATATGAAGGCGGAATACGTACCCCGTCATTAATAAGCTGGCCCAGCGTCTTAGAACCGCGTAAGATAGAGCATCCCATGCACATAGTTGACTGGATGCCAAGCTTCACAAAGCTTGTAAATTATACACCAAAAGAAGATCCTATGTGGGATGGTAAAGACATTTGGCCTTTGATAAGCGGTGAGGAAGAAGAGGCAGAGGAGAGGAGCATATTCTGGAATTTCAGAGGAACTGAGTTTTGTCTGCGTCGCGGTAACTGGAAGCTGATTACCAACGAAAATATGAATCCCAAAAATTCTCAGCTCTATAATATATCAGAAGATCCTTATGAAACCCATGATTTCATCAAGGAAAAACCTGATATGGTCAGGGATATGCTGGACGAAATAAGTCAGGAACGCCAATTAGATGGAGTATCAGTACGGGATGATATAGAGATGATATAGAATATTAAAATAACCTGATTCTTTCACATCAAATTTAGATTCTTCCGGGTTTAGCGTGCTTATAATTAAAAATTTGCTTTTTATTGGAGATATATAAGTGAAAATCCGTCATATCTATATTATTCTTTGTGTAATTGGCATAATATTACCTTATTATCAGTTTGTTCTATTTCTAATGGAAAACGGAATGGATTTTATGTTATTTTACCAACAGCTTTCTGCCAATTATATAAGCGTGTTTTTCGGTCTTGATGTTATAGTTTCGGCTGTTGTTTTAGTTGCGTTTATAATTGCTGAAAATTTAAGGAAAAAGGTGAAATATTCCTGGTTAGCTATTGTTGGCACTTTTACTGTTGGTGTTTCCCTGGGATTGCCTTTGTTTTTATATCTGAGACAGCTTAATGAAGACAATTCAATTGGAAAATGAGATAAAATACTTATGTCCAAAATTCAGAAATCACCTATTGACAGTATTATACCTCGGTGCTATTATGTTTACCCGTTAGCTAAATTATTAAGTATTAGCATTATTATGCCAACAGGGAGGAAACATAAATGAGCAGTCAACGCATCGCATGTATTAAGATTTTTGCGATGATAATCCTGCTGACATTCTTTACAACTAATATTTGTTGGGCCAAGGATGTTTATAGCTTATTTGGCAAATTGTTTTTATCTGGTCGAGTGGAATACGATTTTACTAATACAAGAGACTTCATTGCAGATACTGAGGAGCAATATGTTGAGCAGGATAGATTTGATTTTGATAGATTATTCCGGCGCGGTTTTTATAGTGTATTAACAATCGAGGAAACGGCTGGAAATATCAAGAATATTCTGAGTTTGGGTGATGTACCATCTCAATTCACATCTTATACCTTTAACAGAGATGATCTAGCAGGAGTTCGCTGGGATGTACGTTCAGATCGAGTTGATGTTTCATTTCTCTTAGTTCCTGGCCCTCTTAATCCTGTAATTGGTCAGGAAGTACCTGAATCAGGAGTTGGATTAAGACAGGTAACAAAGTTTGGCAATTCAAAAGTAGGTGGTTCATGGTACTTCAGACAGACTCCTGTATTTGGATTGGATGCAGAAACAAATTTTGCCAACTACGGTCTGAAGTTAGAAACGGCTGTAACACCTAAAAGCACGCCTCATGGAGAATTGATGGATAAAATAAAATCTACTGCATTATTGCTTGAAGCCTATCGCACTGTAGGTGATATAATTATCAGGGGTGAAGCTTTTCGAATTGGGGATAATTACGATGCTTCAAGATCAGTAGCAGATAATGATGACCAGGACAGATATACAGATAACACATCCGCAGATCCTCCATCATTTATTATTCCCGGTGATCTGGATAAAAATGATAACGGTGTATTTGACTACAAAGACGATATATTATTATTTGACGTTGATGAAGATTTTCTGGACGAAAGAGATGAAAATAACAACGGAATAAGAGATCAGGAAGAAAATGATCATGATCCCGATTATGATTTCGATGTTGGATTAACAGGTATAAAGCTATCAATGGAATATAAAACATCACGTCGAGGCGTTTCACGAAATCTGGATACATCTTTACAATATGCCATCAAGGGTGATAGTGGAAGCAAACGTCAAAAATCAATTAAGGTCTTTTTTAACGGGCAATACAGGCGGAATATACTGAATCTGGGTTCATTGGTGGCGGAAAATGAGCTTAAATATGTTCAGGATGACATACCAGACCCTACATGGCATTATGCAGCGACTGTTCCTAATGAAGTTGCTGAGGTTATGAAAACCAAACCAGAATTTGAAGATCTAATAGATTCAGGAGAACTTGAATTTTTTTATATAGGTCGCGTCGCAGAAATCGAAATTCTACGTGAGGATCCTGTATTAATGCAAAAAGATATTATAGATACTGTCAAAGGAACTTTTGAGTATACAGGTATTAAGAAAATGGTAACCACAGCAAGATTGAAGCTACAATATGATCTTGATCTGGATGGTGATAATAAACACTATGAGGTCGGAATCATCAAAACAAATTACCGGGTAAGACCATCTAAATCCATAGAGATTATACCCATGTATAAATATAAAATACGCAATGGTTTCAAAATGGCTGAAGAAAAAGATGTAATAACCTTTTTAGAGTGGACAAATGATGAAGGGGAAGAAAAAGATTATACAGTTAGATTAAGGACAATAGATAATACCGATGTCCGGGATCAAATGCATGCCTTTATTCTTAAAACAGTATACCAGTTTACCAAGACAATAAAAATCACAGGTGGGTTGCAATTGTTGTTATTTAATAACATGAAAAATGACAAGGATGATTTTACACGTCAGGCTGTATTGGGAGAATTGGAGAAAAATTTCGTCGCCTATGATAAAGACTTGTTTCTGCATATCGGAGTTAAATATATAAATCAAAAAGCCAAAGGTGAGATAAACGATCAAAATTATATGGAAACTTTTGTTCGGGTGTTTGCCAAATTCTAGGATAAATTTATAAAATGTCTTTACCACCAAATTTTAAGAAAAAGCTTGAAAAAGTATTAAAGGATAGAAAAAACTCTCAGCGCAATATTAAACCACCAAATTTTGTATCATCAGACCTGGAATCTACAATTCCCGGTGAAGTTGTCTCTGTAGATACAGGGCAATTTTACCTTGTCAGACGCAGGCTTGGGGAATTACATTTTGATGAGGAAGTCCTTACTAAAAAATATAATAATCTTTTCATGCATCCACCTAGACTCAGACCAGATTATCAGGATTTGCATGATGACGTAAAGAAATTCTTAAAAACCGAACCCGACAGGATAGTTTTTCTGGATGCTGAAACCACAGGTTTTGCTAATACCCCGTTATTTCTTATTGGGATAATGTATTTTAACGGCGAAAATTTTATT
>WJIO01000089.1 GCA_014730235.1 Candidatus Poribacteria bacterium | reverse complement strand
GATCAATGCCAGTTAATTGTTGAAGATAACGGGATAGGTTTTGATGAAAAATACCTGGATCGCATATTCGTGATTTTCCAGCGTCTTCATGGTCGTTTAGAATATGAAGGCACAGGTGTTGGGTTGGCTGTATGTAGAAAAATAGCTGAAAGACATGGTGGAAGCATAACAGCAAAAAGCGAATCGGGAGAAGGGGCAAAATTTATTGTGAGCCTTCTGGTTAAACATAATAATGTCAAAGAAGCAGAAAAGACGGAAATCGAAAGTAATATTACTGAGATTTCTTAAGATTAACGACTCTTCCGGGTTTAGTGTGGAAATGAAGAAAATTCTGCTGATTAAAAAAGAGCATATTTACTTCAACAAGTCATTCCTGAGAAAGCAGGAGTGACAACTAAATTATATCCATTTTTTAACTATTACATTAAAGTATAACAAAGAATCTGCCGATATAATATTAAGACCTATATACAGCCGAAAATGATACTATTATAATTGGTAAGTATACTCATTTCTGTAAGAGTCATCAAAGTGCTGGAATTACAGGAGGACGTTTAGTTATGAATCAAGCAAAACCTATAACAATTTTATATGCTGAAGACGATCCGGAAGATCGCATGCTAGTTGAGGATGCTCTGGAGGAGAGTCGTCTTGCTAACGACCTTCATTTTGCAGAAAATGGCGAAGAACTAATGGATTATCTACATCGGGATGGGGGTTACTTACATCTAAAGGGTGAACCTCTCCCCGGTTTAATACTCCTAGATCTGAATATGCCGAAAAAAGACGGCAGGGAAGCCCTGAAAGAGATAAAGGATGATCCTGCTTTGCGCCGTATACCGGTAATTGTATTAACCACATCAAAGGCAGAGGAAGATATTTTACGCACCTATGATCTTGGTATAAGTTCTTTTATAATCAAGCCGGTTACATTTGAATCCCTGGTGGATGTTGTAAAAATACTGGGAAAATACTGGTTTGAAATAGTTGAACTGCCAGTTGATAAGAAAATATTGTAATGAACTCCAAAATACAGGTGCTATCATGAGAAATCCAAATCCTAAAACAGTTGAAATCGTCTATGCAGAAGATAACCAGATTGATCGTATGATGGTTCAGGAGGCATTGAAGGAAAGCAGATTGATAAACCCAGTACGCTTTGTAGATAACGGTGAAGAACTTATGGATTATCTATACAGGCGAGGTAAATATTCTGATATGGTGAATAAACCACTACCGGGTTTGATTTTGCTGGATCTAATTATGCCCAAAAAAGATGGTTGGGAGGTACTTGAGGAAATAAAGGCAGAACCAAAATTTCGTCGGATCCCCATAGTTGTATTGACAATATCAAACAGCAAAGAGGATGTTAATAAAATCTTTGATATGGGTGCGGCTTCATATATACCCAAACCAATTACATTTGATTCATTGGCGGATGTTATACAAACACTTGGAAAATACTGGTTTGAAATAGTTGAGCTTCCGGTTTAAGTTTATATTAATTTCAAATTAATTAGTATTCACTTTTTTCTGCAAATAATTCTAATAGTTAAAAAATGAAAAATGTGTTTAGAAAATACCTTTATAATGATGGTAAATTACAGAATTTGTCATTCCTGCTTTTGCAGGAATGACAACTGAATTATATATATTTTTTAACGATTACATAAAATAAAAAATGGAAAGAGATTAAGAATATTTTCACAGATTTGCTTAATCCTAATGTTTCATAATTGAATTTCTGGAAATATATAAAACAGGTGGATTATGAAAGAGCATATGAAAACGATCAGGGTTCTGCTGGTGGAGGATGATGAGGATGATGCCCTTATATTGGAGGAAATGCTGGCGGAATTGAAAGATATTCATTTTGACATTAAACACGTGAGTAGATTAGAGGAGGGCTTTGATTGTCTATCCGATAGTCTATTTGATGTAATATTATTAGACCTTAACTTGCCGGACAGCTTTGGAATTGAAACTTTAAAGAAGACAATATTAAAAGCAAATGATATACCTATTGTGGTGTTGACTGGACTTGATGATAAAGTTATGGGCATTAACGCCCTTCATGAAGGCGCTCAGGATTATCTAGTTAAAAGCAGTATCAGTTCCGGACATCTAGCCAAGTCTATGTTAGGTCATATAGACAGGGGTGGAAGAGAGAATTTGATTGGCGCTGAATTGCTGGAAAGGGCAATAAGATATGCTATTGAACGTCAATCAAACACCCTGGCACTTCAGCTAAGTGAAAACAGATTTCGACGTATAATAGAGCACAATGTTGATGCTATTATTGTAGTTGACCGCGATGGAATAGTAAAGTTTGTCAACCCGGCAGCCGAAAGACTTTTTGGACGTGGTAAAGAAGAGATACAGCAAAATATATTTGAATTTGCCATAGGGAATGAATCCACAGAAATTGATATTGCCCAGAAAAGCGGAAAAATAATTACAGTGGAGGTGCATGTAACAGATATTGACTGGGAAGGAGAACCGGCATATCTGGCTTCTCTCAGGGATATAACAGAACGCAAAAGGGCTGCTGATGCAATTCGCAGACGGGCTGTTCTGGATCGTATGCGAGCTTCTATATATGAAATGGAAGATAATATAAGTATAACAAATATTCTTAACTGCTTTTACAACGCCCTGAATGAATTGGAGTTAGACTTTGAAGATTGCTCGATACAACTTGTAGATACAGAAAATCATGGTTTCAGTATATCATGGCGCAGTTTCTATGAAGGTAATTATGTTTTTCACCAGATGGATTCCGAGCGAGTTAATCTCAATCCTGAAGTACCTTTTGAGAAAAGTGCGGTTTTTGATTCATGGAAAAGCAAAAAGCCCATTTATCGTAGGGATCTGCATAAGGATGATTCCTATAAAGAACTGGAAATATTAAAAGAAAGTTACGAAAAGGAGATCCGTTCTGTTTTGGATGTCCCTTTTGCTTATGGAACTATTGCCATTAACCATGCAAAACCCAATGCATTTTCAGAAGAATATATAGAAATTCTGCAAATGCTTTCTGCTGTTATCTCAGAAGGTTATAAACGCTATTTTGATTCAGCAAGACGAAAACAGGCAGAACAGGCTTTAAAAGATAGTGAAGAGAAACTAAGGCTATTTATGGATTCGGCTGCTGATTCCTTTACTCTCTGGGATTCAGAATTGAATCTTATTGACCTTAACAATGCTTCGATGAAATATTTCCCGGAAGCCAGAAGTAAAGATGAGGTTATAGGTATAAGTATTAAAGGTTTTAGACCCTGTTTTGAAGAAGATATATGTAAAAAGTTTTTTGAAGTCATAAGAACGGGAAAGACTTTTACCACAGAGACAGAAGTAAATTGCCCTGATATTGGTTATTTGTTTTTAGAAATTAGGGTTTTTAAAGTTGGCAACGGTCTGGGTATGATATGTATGGATGTTACAGAACGCAAAGAAATGGAAAAGATGAAAAGCGAATTTGTGTCCATTGTAAGCCATGAACTCAGAAGTCCTTTGACAGCCATTATGAATTCTCTTACGTTGCTTTCTACTGGAGATGTTGGAGAACTTCCGAATATTGCAAAACGGATGGTAGAAATTGCCCACCGAAATAGTCAACGCCTGCTTAGACTTATCAATGACATGTTGGACATCAAGAAAATCGAAGCGGGAAGAATGGAATTTCGCATGCAGCCTGTTGATCTGAAACTTGTAATCCAGCAATCTATCGAATCTAACAGTGCTTATGCAGAAGAACTTGAGGTTGGGTTGAAAGTAGAAAATGATATTCCCGATGTAAAGGTTAATGTGGATGTAGACCGTCTTATACAGGTTTTGACAAATCTTATAACAAATGCTATAAAATATTCCAAATCAAACTCAAGTGTAACCATTACCGCTTCAAACCATAATGGTTTTGTACGTGTTGATGTAATTGACTCTGGTCCGGGTATACCAATTGAGTTTAGGGATAAAGTATTTGAGAAATTCTCCCAGGCCAAGCTATCAGGAGCAAGGAAAAAGGACGGTAGCGGTTTGGGATTAAGCATCGCCAAAGCCATAACAGAGGCTATGAAAGGTGAAATAGGCTTTGAAACTAAGATTAATGTTGGAACTGATTTTTATTTTAAACTACCTATATACCGATCTGAAGATACTCCCGTTGATACTTCCCCCCAATCATATGAAATAATCCCTTCAAGAGAAAGATAAAACTGGCTTTCCCTTTATATCCAGATTCCCAAGCATAATTTTCTTGTCCGCAGAATGTTTTTAAGCGGCTTTAGAATGAAATACTTGAAACGGACAACGAAATAATATAGTATATGTCCAGACAGGCTGAGAAAATTGGTTCTTCCGGTTTCAGTGTGGTAAAGATAAGAAACTTCTATATGCTGTCATTCCTGCTTTCGCAGGAATGACGAGTTGAGAGAATTCTCAATTATAACCACACTGAAACCGGAAAAGCCAAAGTTTTCGCGGACATAAATTTTATGCTTGGAATTATCAAAACAAAGTTGACTAGGTAGTTGTTTTGTAGTATCATGATCCAGAAT
>WJIO01000088.1 GCA_014730235.1 Candidatus Poribacteria bacterium | reverse complement strand
GCACTGCGGAATATAACTGACGGATAACCAATTAATTTTACATTTTTGGTCCTCAGCCCATATCTGTCGTGCTTGTCTGTAATCTTTGAATTAATCTCCTTTCCGTCGTGGGAAAGCAGAGGCCTTAACTTTTAAAGTAACTGAGTATTCTGCTGGTCCATAAAGATTATTATTTTCCGGGAAAGGTCAACGATATAGCCTTCAAAATCAGTATCATATTCTCCTTTATCATGAAAGAAAGCCTTTGGACTGCAATAAGCTATTTTCATTACATCTTTTTTTGGAAAAAGGGTTGATAACTCCAGAGGGATATATGATTTATCGGTAGAAGAAGGGGCATTGAAACTAATATTGAACTGGTCATTTTCTGTGTATGTCAGTAAAAAAGCTAAAAAAGTCACAACTTTATTATTTTTATCTTCTTTGATGGTTAAGCCGATTATGTCAGAAAGGTTCTCCAGGGTCATAGGCTTAAACTGCGAGGTGTCTATCTTCTGGGGATAAGGACTGCAGTATTTTTCAAATAAATCATCCGCATCCCCATTAAGCTTAGTAAAATAATCAGTTAAATCTCCACCATCACCGACTTCCTCCGGTAACTCAATATTATATAGCTCGGATAATGCCCTTTCTCTACTGTGAAAATTATTGTATTAACCATTTATATTGAAATTATTATCTATTGCCACAGCGACCCTATACTATTAACTAGATGTCTTAGAGTAATTTTTCGTATGAGAATTAATTAAAAACCGTTCTTGACGATGAGAAAAGTAAGGCTATACATTTTACCCTATATCCCCTTAAATCAACCAGTATCAAAACAAATGGGCATAATTTGTATATAGTTATCTAAATTATTTCTTCTACGTTTCCATTTTTGGAAACAAAAAAACATCTTAAATCTAAAATTTTCATTATATCCCTAATACTATTCACCAGATTTGTATACCTATCAAACTTTGGAAAAGCAAAAGCTATTATTGCATCTGGTTTTTTATTTTTAGCTTGAATTAAAGAAAATAAGGCTTCTGCAATCCAATGCTTGGCCTGTAATCTTGGATTAGTTGGTTTCTTTTTGCCTTTATTTCTACCTCTGACATATTTATCTGAAGGAAATCCTTTTACTTCGATTATTAATTTTTTACCATCTTTTTTTGCTTCGATATCATGACCCTTTTCGGTTTTTGCTACATTGAATTTTGTTATTGTATATCCGCCATTTACCAAATAATCCTTAATTTTTAAAGAAACATTGGTCTTTTCAAACCACTCACTTTCATAAGTCCATTCTGAATTCATTTTTAGTTTATTAATTTTAATAATGATATTTTAATTATTATATCAAATTATTCTTATCAATGATGATGGCTAAACTATCAGATAAATAGTGCGTAGCACGGTAGGGTAAAAATACACTATAATATCGAAAAAATCATATTATTTCATTATATCGGAATGGTGTTATTTAAAGCCCTGCAAATCCTTGCGAATATCTTCATACCTAAGGCCTGTCTATAGACGAAGCAAGACGTTAAATTTTAATCCTGACGGGATTTGTGACTTTATTTATATCCTTAATGCTGACTGAGAAAATATATAAATTTATTATTTCTCATTTTAACAATAAATAATTAGTTTCTTCACCAAAATTATTTTTTTGCATTACAGACTTCAATGAAAGCTATGCTGAAAGGTGTTAATATTACTTCTTTATTGTTTCTATAAAGAGTTACTGAATTCCAAGTAGTTCCACCTGAAAAAGGGGAGGTACATACATTTAATCTAATTAAGTTATCAATTACCAATGCGTACTCTGTTTTACTTAGATTGAATTCTTTTGTTATATAATTAATATCTATTGGTTTTCTTTGAATGATTGTTTACAACAGCATTTTTTACTTGCCGCCACAGTAATAGGGATCATCTCTTCCTATTTCGAATAGAATACTAATGCAGCATCCTCGTAACGCCAGCCATCAGAACAATTATCATTATCAGTATAATAACCTTTATGCCTGATCTGTATTTGAAACCTGTCTCTCCCATCGTCTATTGCCTGCTTTAATTTATCTGTAATATTTTCCACTATAATCTCATTTGAAACACCAGGGAACTCACCAAGAAGAGCACCGGATAAATCATAATCATTCAGCTCTATTTGCTGTCCACCCCAGTATACTGATGATACCCATACTGCATCTATTAGGCTTTCCGGATCAGTTCCGTAATTAACCTCATCTATTAACCATATTTCAGCATACCCTATTTTTTCAGACCCGCTAAAACCTTCTATATCAAAGCTTATATAACCTCTTTCAGGCTGGTTGGTGTCAGAATCTCCAACACAGGGATAACTTCCCGGGTGGGCAGCTTCATTTCTTGTAATAAAACCCCCTTCATTATACAAAGGCCTATGTGCTGCTCCATTATAGACAGATACTGTTTTAGAGCTTTCTGCAATTCCACCATTACCATCATCTACTATTACGGATATCTGATAGTCTCCCCCAGTTCCCGGAGTTGACCATTCAGGCTTTATGGCATTCCCATCGTCCAGACTTCCGGCAGTGCATGTCCAGGAATATTCCAGACTATCTCCATCAGGATCATCAGCCGCTATATTTATGGAATAGGTATGCAAATCGAAAATAACAGGGGTGGTAATATCCACTGAAATCTCTCCCAGAACTGGCGGGTTATTTGGTATAGCACACTGCCAATCCAAATTAATGGAGGCACTGTCACTACCCTCAGCATTTGTGGCAGTAGCGGTAAGGTTGTATGTATCAGAGGGGTCTTCAAGATTGATCTGTGCTATATATTCTCCCCAGGCACCGTTTGAGTCATCTTTTGAAAACTCTACATCGGGAGTGGGATTACCTGTCACATTGGCTTCTATTCTATAATAGCAGATACCATCTGATGAGTAGATAGGCCCTTCATATATCTCAAGTGTAAGGTTGGGTGCCTCAGCTGGTTCTCCTTCATCCGGCTCCTCCTCTTCAGGTGGTTCTTCTTCTGGAGGTTCTCCTTCAGGTGGCGCTTCTTCAGGTGGTTCCTCTTCCGGCGGCTCTTCTTCATCTTCGCCAGCATCTTCCCCTGCTTCTATTGTATCTTTACTTTCTTCAGGGAGTATAGCCCTGCATCCACACTGGTCTGCTATAGCGGCTACTGAGAATATACATATTATGGTAATTGTTACAAATATAATGGAAAGTTTGTTTTTTTTCATTTAGGACCCCCTGGCAGCATAAAATATATTTATTTTATTGTGATATTTATTAATCATACACCCTTTTCAATTTTATGTTAAATTTATGAGATTTTTTTATCTTTTATGACTATTTGATATAAAATATATATAAATTATATTTTATTGTAGCGATGTAGAAATGGCACTTTGCATAAGGAGCAGACAGATGAGAATTCATAAATAAGTTTGTCCTTTTGATGTTTTAAAAAATCCTTCCCTACCAGAAAGAATTAGTTTTAAATATTTGAACTTTTTTCTAAAATGCCCCTTCAAACCAAAAGAATATATTGAAGATATTACAAGTATTTTTATAATTGCTTGAAATTAAGTAGGCAAAAAATTAGCTTGTAAAATTGAAGTTGCAAGGTAGATCAAAAAGTTAGCACTGGTATTATTCACTCGAAATATGGAACGAAATAAGTGCAGTGGATGTTATTATTGCTGATTTCACAGGTTAAAATGGAAATGTGACGATTGAATTAGGAGTAGCCTCTGCATGCAACAAAAAAGAGCATGTTATAGTCTTAAAGGGAAAAAATATGAATTTTTTAAAGATGGATCTTTATACGTAATAATATATTTTTTTAAAACCGCATTTTTAAAGTAATATCGACCCTGTAATTTTTGAGAATAATTTCTTATTACATTATGAAATCTGAAAGGTTCTATTTCTTATAATTTTATCCAAAAGTATATACTGGCTATATATTTAACATTATAGAAGAAAAGGTATATGATAATAATTATAAAAATATATTTTAAAATGAAACCAGTATGAAAAAAAAAATATATTTAATACTTTCCGTTATAGCCACACTGTTATTTTTTACCACAGCTGCAGTATGCAACCAGTGCACGGCCCAGACTGAAGAGGAAATAATTGAGGAGGCTGAAGAAGAATCTGTGGATGAAAAGGCAACCGAAGAGACAGAAGAAGAGCCTTCTGAAGAAACTGAAGAAGAAACTACTGAAACAGAACCTGCTGAAGAAGAACCATCTGAGGAGGCTGAAGAAGAAGTCACTGAAGATGTAAAGGAAGAATCTGGCGTAGAGAATCCCCAGCCTGAATTAGAAGAGACACAGCGGGTAAGCACTATAAGCAGGGAACTTAATGTTAAGATATCTGAAGTTGGTTACATGATAAGCGGGGAAGATGTACTACACCCTTATGAAGCAGTCCAGTATATAGGAGATACAGCCAAAAATAATCCCTGCAGGGGTTATATAAGTTATGATATCTCATCTCTCTCGGGAGTAAATGTTGAGTCTGCCTTCCTGGAACTGGGACCACCCTATGAGAGGTATGGAGATACTTCGGCTTTTTATCCTATAAGCATTTATTCTGCCAGCTGGGGCGCCAGAGCATTAAATCCTGGTGATTTTGGTTTAGCGGGTAACCTGATAGGTGAGTCCAATAATGAGATTATTGAAATAAGCTCAGACGTACTGAAAGGTGAACTACAGCAGGCAATAGATGATGGGGCAGTTAGATTCCAGATAATTTTTTACTTTAAAGGCCTTGAAACAGATAATGACAATCAGTGGGACGGACTTACATATTCCGCTCAGGCAAACGGTAATTTTATTATAAACTATACCCCCTGAATTTTTTATTCAATATGGTCTCTATAATAAATATGTAAGTTTTCATGAACTGCCTGTTAATGGAAGAAAAAATGAAAAGACGACAAGCTTATTATAAATATTTTAATCCCTGATATCATGTGTAAAGGTATAAGAAAAACAATAATCATATATTTAATTATCGCGTTCTGTTTTCTACCTTCAATATTATTCAGTTTTAAAAGTGATATATATGCTGATGAAATTATAAGGGTTGATCCGCAGAGTACGGGACAGATGCAGCCCCGTGTATTTGAGGACCGGATTGTTTGGGAAGATATAAGGGATGGAACGAGCCAAATATATATTCATGATATTTCCACAGGTGAAACATATCCTCTGGACCCAACAGACTCCATACAAACCTGGTCTTCGGTCTACAGTGACAGTATAGTATGGCAGGACTACAGGAATGGGTATTATCAGATATATTATTACGACCTGTCCGACCCTGCTACAGACCCTATAAGAATAAGCGCAACCACCAGTGATCAATTATATCCAGGCATATACGGTGACAACATAGTCTGGGTTGACACAAGAGATGGAGTTCATCAGATATATATGTATTCCATCACAGCAGAGACTGTCACCAGGATAGATCCGACGGATTATTTACAGACAACTCCAGAGATATATGAAGACAGGATAGTATGGGCAGACTTCAGGCCCGGTTATCTGCAGATTTATCTGTATGATATTGCAGCAGACAATTCAACGATTCTTTATCCTTCCCCAAATGATCAGAGAGACCCTTCTATCTGGGAGGATAGAATAGTATGGGTTGAACATGATGCAGCTATACCAACACCTGATACCCCGGCTAATATAAAACTCCATGACTTGTCTTCGGGAAATACCTCTGTCATAAGTCCCTCTTCTTCAAACCAGATGCAGCCGGCTATTTCAGGTAAATACGTAATATGGCTTGATGACAGGGACGGCCAGTGGCAGGTATACTTAATGGATCTGATGGGATTCTCCGGGTCATCCAGAATAAATCCCTCGGATGAACTTCAGGATTACCCTGATATATCCGGAAACAGGGTAGTATGGAGTGACTGGAGGGATCTGGGTAATTATCCTCAAACATATCTTTATGATTTTCCCCTGCAAATGCAAAAAAATATATTTGGGAGCTTATTTGAAAGGTTAAAATATTATCTATCCACTATAATTGGGATTATTTTTAGAATAGCAGATAATTTTTTATCTTCACCACAGGTACCTGATAATGTTAAGGGTGAAGCAGAAATAGAAAATAACGGTGATAAGGAAATAAAAGAAGAAGACAGCCAGGATGATAGTAAGAAGGAGGATATCCTTAAGGAGAAGGAACAGGAGAAGGAAACAACCGGAAAGCAGGAACAGGCCATAGAACCTGCTATAAAGCTTGAGATCTATGAAGGTCCCATATATTCAGAAGAGGATAATGTCTGCTATTATAGGGTCAAAGCAATCGTAACCGGTAAGCCCCTACCTGATATAGAATTTTCCAGGGATGATTCTAATGGAGCATGGGGCAATAACAGGGCGCAGGTAAATTTATATGATTTAAATGATTCTTATACTTTAACTGCTGTTGCAGCCAATCGTGCAGGTACCGCTACAGATGTTATAGAGCTTTGCTGGGAATGTGATGTGGAAGAACAAGAAAATGATTACCAGCCAGCAGCTGCAGAATACGGCATTGCTTTTGGTATTGATTATGCAAATCCTAATAAATATTTAATTCAGGGGAAACAATCAAAGATTTCGGATCATACAATTTTAAAAACATTATATTCTAACAAAAAAAATCTGGATAACCTGGGAAACATATATCACTGGTTAAAAGATGAATTTACTTCCTATTCTGCTGGCGGTAAGACAATTGGAAAGGTCACAGCAGAGGAGTTGCTAGAAAAAATGAGTCTTGGCGGCTGCCATGATTATGCACTGGTCTATTCAGCAGTGGCCAGAGAGATTGGCTATCCTGCTGTTATGATAAGGACTTCAAGTATAGTCTGGATAAAAAGCTTTAAAACAGATGAAGAGGAAGCAAGACCCCGGATAGGCCACGTATTTGTGGAAGTCTATCTGGATAACAGATGGATACTTATAGATCCGACTAATGGCTGGTATTTCGATGAAGGTTATGACCCGGCAAACCCTGTTATTCCTCTAAGGGGAAATATAGCAGGACAGACTGAAGAAATATACGGTTTCTATGTAGAGAAAAAGGGTTTTGATATATGGGATATGGGCATTTACAATCAGCTGGATTCCGGAATATCAATGGATGAAATGGCCCGCAGGGTTAATCTGGATAGTATTGTATACCCTGATTATAATTTCAAGAGGTTTTCTGAGGAATAATAAATTTATAAGAATTTGCTTCCTCGTCCCCGACCTATACTTCCTTAAAAGTATACATAGCTTCGTGTTACCGGAGACAAAAACCCCTCCAACTACTATACCCGATAAGAATTGACCCTACCCCCAGTCTTTAGTACAGTTCTTATCTTCATACGCTATGGCCAACGAGTAATTGAATAATTAAATAGTTCTAAAAGATAACAAAATTCTTTAAATTTAACATAAAACTGAAAAGGTTGTATGATTAATAAATACCACAACAAAATAAATATATTATGTTGCCAGGGAGCCCTAAATGAAAATAAACAAAATATCCATTATCTTTATTGTTTTAACCACAGTTTGTTTCTTTTCTTTAGCAGCTGTAGCAAATGGATGTGGCTGTAGCCTAATCCCGGTAGAAGAAAGTAAAGATACTGAAGAAGCAGGGGAAGCTGATGTGGGAAAAGAAGAAGAACCTCCGGGAGAGGAGGACACCCCACCAGAAGAGGAGCCAGAAGAAGAACCACCGGGAGAAGAAACTCCGCCAGAAGATGAATTACCAGAAGAGGAACCACCTGAAGAAGAACAGCCAGATGAGGGAGAACCTGCTGAAGCTCCCACTTTAACCCTTGAGATAATTGAAGGTCCTACCTATTCAGCATCAGACGGTGTATGCTACTACAGGGTAAAGGCTATTGTATCGGGGACACCTGCTCCAGCTGTTGAGTTTTCAAGGGATGATTCAAACGGTGCATGGGGCGAACGTATAGCCCAGGTAAACCTTGAAGACCTTTCTGATACCTATAATCTTACTGTAACCGCCGCAAACTCTGAAGGTACTGCTACTGACTCAATGAATATTATATGGGGATGTGAAATTCCAAATAATCCGCCTGAGATATCAGAGATTACTTTTATGGGAAACCACTACATGGGACTTGAGTATACATTCTCTGCTGCTGTAGCAGACCCTGACGGGGATAGTGTAACATACAATTGGTCGGTATCCGGTGGTAGCCTTGCCAATCCTGATACCAACCCAGTAAAGTGGACCATGCCTAATACCTCTGGCAATTATGATATAACAGTTGAAGTAGATGATGGAAAAGGTGGGCAGGATCAGAAAACAGAATCAATTGAGGTACTTGCTTTCCCAAGTATTAGTTTATCCCAGATACCCGGGGGAGGAAATATTGTTAAAGATATTACGATTAATATCCAGAAAATGATTGTAGTAGGAGATATTCCATCTAACAATACCATTAGAGGTTTCTTGAATTTTGATATTTCAAGCCTTTCCGGAAAAGAAATAATATCTGCTGAAATAAAATTTAATGATTTTGGTGATGTAGGTGACCCATATTCCTTAATCGAAAAAATCTGGGTAGAATCAGTTTACTGGGGAACTGATAATATTGAGCTTGGAGATTACTATATATCTGGAACCTTATTGGGGGAATATGATATACCTGCTTTTACATGTTCAGGAAACAAACTAATCGATGCTCTAAATCAAGCAATAGATAATGGACATGATAGATTCCAGATACGGTTACGACATAAAGGATTTCAAACAAACAATGATGGAATTCAGGACTCTCTTGCGTATGGAGGAAATTTTCATCCTATAGAGTTTACCGCTACCTATATGCCGTAATGTTATTGTCTGTAAATACAAAAAGATATTTTTAAAATAATATTAGGACTTTTATATTATTTTTATTTCTAAGATATTAATTCTGGTATAAAAACATCGTTGTATGAATTCACTATTTTAGTTCTAACTTCCTCCGCTATGCCCAGCCAAAATCTTTATACTCAAAGTAGTCTCTTTCTCCTTATAAGCCTGGATAAAACTCAAAAATATATTTAGTGGAATCAGATAATCCTTATTAATACCAAAATACCAAAGATGATGACGATAACTCCAACTACATTAAAGAATAGATGTACATGCTTTCCCCATAGTATTTTTGCTCGATAAACCAAAAGACGATAAACAACAAAATCACTTTTTAATAGACTGTTGATTAGCATAAATAAACCCGCTGCTATTAAAAGTCCTCCCCACAGTATATGCATATTCTTACTTACCCTTCTTCTTATAAGTCACGATAAAATATTTAACAAAATAACTCTTATAATATTTTTTTACCAAATCAACCCAAATAACTCTTTTTGATATTATAGATTATACAACGGCATGATAGCTACTGATATTTGATTGTTATAAGACTTTTATTCCTAATTCAGGTATGAGTATATCCTTATTTGAGGTTATTATCCTGGTTCTAACTTCCTCCGCTATGCCCAGCTATTTAAGATAACTGTGTCGTAAATATCTTTGCATATGAATTTATAAACATAGGATTTTTTAATCAGTTTCCATAAACTCATCTGGGTATACGACAATACCAGCTTTATCTTCAAGTGCCTTGTCAGATAGTTCAATTG
>WJIO01000087.1 GCA_014730235.1 Candidatus Poribacteria bacterium | reverse complement strand
TCTCTCAAAGGTGTATTCCGCACAAGGGCAGAAAAGATAATACGAACTATTAATTATCATCGCAAGCCGGAAAGTTATGATGAGAGGTTGTGTGCCTGTGGTATTACCCATGCAGAAGATGAATATATTGATAGGCTATCAGGATGTTTTGGCACTAAAGATAAACAAAAATCTGCCAAGTTAGCAGCTAGGGATAATAATAGATTTGCACGAGAGCTATATGATAAATCCTGTGTAACCTGCCGAATTTTTGGAAACTCACTAATGCGCGGCAGATTACATTTTAGCGATGCAGAACTAGCAGTAGAAAAACCTTATGCGAAACTCTTTGACCATGTAGCAATAGACAGGTTTCATGGTGGCGCAGCAGAACAGCATAAATTTGACGATAGACCACTTATGCCTCAAGTATCTGATGACGGCAGCTTTATTCCCGTTTTTAAATTCCATGTTCATCTTGAACGACCTGAACCTTGGATGTTAGGTATTCTTGCTCTTTTGTTAAAAGACCTGGTGACAAATGATATTCGCATAGGCGGGAAAACTACCAGAGGATATGGAAAGGTGAAAGGTTCTGTGATATATTCGGAGATTTTAGTGCTTCCTGGATCAAAGTTGTATGGTTTATGTAAGGTATTACCGGGCAAAGATAAGCTGGGACCATATACACGAAAGATGCCTTATTTTGAGTGTATATTTAAAGACAGTGAATGGGATGGAAATGGGCTTGATAAATCACTGAGAACTGTCAGCACAGCCACTATACTGGAGCAATGCTACAAAAAATTCCTTAACATTGTGCAGCTTGAGGAGGGAAAACCTCATGGGAGTTTCTGATCGCAAACCTGTTATCTGTTGGATGGAGTCTGAACATGATGATCTAATTACCATTCTTAACGATGTCAATAATATACTTCCTCAGAATGAGAATGAAAAATTCCAGTATCTGATGGCAGATTACTGGAATAAGCAGGGAATATTTCAGGAATATTCAAAAGGCATTGCTAATCTATATCAGGAAGATTGCATAAATGGTTGCGCTTTTGGGAAATTAGCTGAAGTAAGATGGCGTGAAATTGGATCGAAGCTGCGTTTGGTTCTGATTTCTAATGCGAATATAAATATTTCTGAATCATGCTGGATACTGAAAGAACCTGATATAGATCGTTGCAAAAGCTGGAGCATACGCTCAGTTATTTTATGGGGAACAAGATATACTGATAAATATGGTTGGATAGAAGCCAGAATTCCCCGTCCTTTGATTTATCCTAAAAATATTAAGGAAGTAAAAAGCAAAACGTCTGATTCTGACATTGATTACATAAGACTTTTCTTTGTAGAATATAGAGATGAGCGCGGCAGGATTGTTATCCAGCGCCGAAGATGTATGGTCATATATAGATAATATGCCAAAGGAGAAAATAATGGATGATAGAAAACCAGCTACTGATGGCAATTCTGGATTTATAAATCCATATAATTTTGTGCGCTGGGCATCAGAATCTGTTTATAGGTATATTCCACCTACCCATGAAAAATTCTCAGGTTTATCGGGTGGTATAACTATAAAACTTAAAAATGTAACTCCTATGTTTTTACCTGACCCGGAAGGCACAAAAAAATTTGAAATAAAAAAAGATGGTAGAAATAATGAATACATAGAGCGCCAGGATAAAACTTTTATGCGCAGTTTACAAAGGCAACTGTTTGACACAAGAATAGAACTTAAAAAAGAACTGGATAAAATTGAAAACGGTAGAATAAATAATACGGTAAAAAAGACTTTCAGTTCTAAGGGAATTCAACTTTCTGAAGCTGCGCAAATGACAATGCAAAAGGTAGATCATAAATGGCGCATAGAGGATAATAATGAAACTTACCTCATCCGAAATGTAGGTGAAAAACTGGAAGTATATGAGGAAAAACCTTACATACCAGGCTCATCGTTAAAGGGCATGATACGAAACGTTGCGGAAGCTGTTTCTAATTCCTGCTATTCCATATTTACCAATGAATTGGCAATTTTTAGGGATAATAGAAGTCGCAGTAATCGAAAAATTGGATATATTCACAAAGAAAAGGATGGATCATTATCTTTTGATGATATGTCGACAAGTAGACGGAAAGTAGACGCAAGTGATCCTGTATTGCGTAAGGGACTGTTTGGTGACTGTGTAACTGAAAGTGGCTCAAAGTGTTTTGATACATACCAAATGCCAATAGAAAACAATCCAAATTTTACAGCTAGAATGCCGGAGATGGTAAGTAGTATATATAAGGCTCTCCCAGAAAAATTGAAACGAGAACCTATGAAGGATGATAAATGTACTCCCTGCATTGATAAACCCTATTTTCCCAGTCCAGAAACAAAAAAATGGCTAAGAAATTACATTAGTTTAAAAGATAATCCAACTTACATTTGGGGACACTCAGAAGGTCAGGATAAATTATTATTCAAAATTGATGCTAATCATGAAGCAGATTTAGATGGGAGAAAAAATACAACATCAAAACTAAATCTGGCATTTAAAGAAAATGGAATATTGCTTTCTAGATATTCTCAAGTGTCAGTAGAAAAGCGCGGGAATTCCTGGCGGATCAATAATAACAAAAATAATTTTATAGCAAAAAAACAGGGTGACTATATAAATATTTATCTTATTGGAAATCCCACACTTATAGATTTTGGGCGAAATTTCTACTATAAATGGGCTTATGATCCGGTAAAATCTCTTCCACAGGATTTGCATCCCTGTAACAAAGAAGATAATAAGCTTTGTACATGCTGCTCGATTTTTGGTATGGTTGAACAAAAAGAACAAGGGGAAAAAGCTTTTGCAGGTAGAGTTTCTGTTGGACCTGCAAAGTGGGTTAGTGGTAATTGTGAATTTAAAACGGTGAAGGATCACAAAATACTGGGTAGTCCAAAACACTCTTGCCGAAGCTTCTATTTGGAACCCAGTCCTTTAAATAAAGAGAACTTTAACGTTGCCGAAGATAATTTTCTCTGCATTGATGAAGATGGTCAGATAACGCCCAATAATATTCGCGGTAGAAAGTTTTATTGGCATCATGCTAAGAGATGGGATCAAATAGACTGGTTCGAAGAAGTTAAAAGAAAGAAATATAACAATAAGTGTCCAGAACCGACTAACCAAAATGCTCGTATTCAGGCGCTAAATAGCGATAACAGTTTTGAATTCCAGATTGACTTTGATAACCTCATGGATTGGGAGTTAGGTCTGCTGCTGTGGACAATTGAGTTGCCGAATGTGCCTGACGGCGCGCATCATCTGGGTTTAGGTAAACCCCTTGGGTTAGGTTCTGTAGTTCTTGAGGTTGCGGAAATGCAAATAATAGATCGTAATGTAAGATATAACCAGCTATTTGATACCGGAGTAAAATGCCTGGACAAAGACCCTTACATAAAAGCCTTTAGGGAAAAAATAGAAGAAATTAATGGTGGAATCAGCTTTAATGAGTTAACCAATGTATGTGATTTGAAAACAATCCTAAGTCGGCAATTTCCTCAGGATGAAAATGTAGAAATATGCTATCCTCCAGGCAAAGAAGAGGCTAACAGAAGAACTCCGGATAACGTTCATCCATCTGAATTAAACTATGAATGGTTCAGTCAGATTATGAAGTGGAGCGAACCGCTTCTTTCTATACAGGACATAGCTAATGGTGAGTATCAAAATAAAGATAAAGGGGAATAATATATGAAAGGGAACATTATTATAACTTGTGGAACATCTCAGATAGAGACTGCGAAGCTTAAGGTTATCGATAGTAAGATTAAAGAAAATGTCAATTTGAGGAATTTTTTGGAGAATTTTAGGGAAGCCTGTGAATGTGCCAAAAAATTAGATGATGTATGTGATGCAAAAGAATTATTTGAATGTGCTATTGCCAATAAAAAAAAAATATGGAGAACATTGTACAACATTAGTTGATATTCTTTCTGGTTTGACCAAACATTTCAGCAATATTGGAACAGACCAAAATCCTTTTGGAGCAGAGATATCAACACTCCAAAAGATGAAAGAAGAGCAAGCATTTGATCCAGAAAAAGATACTGTTAAACTCTTATATTCAGGAACCAGAAAAGGCGCGTTTTCTGCCGCAATACTTCATAACTTGCTTATTAATGTTTACGAACTGGATTCCGATAGAATTAGTGGATGCTGCATAACAGAATTGCGGGAAGATCCAGCAGATGATAATGCGGCTAAAGAAGCTGAAAAAAAGACTCAGGATCATCTGTTAGCTGCTCGTGATGATAATTTTAAAAATATCTACGTTATGACAGGTGGTTTTAAATCCATCATTCCAACCCTTACTGTATGCGCTATTACACAAGGTAGTCCCGTCTTTTATCTGTTTGAAAGATCAAAACATCTAATGCGTTTTACCTGGCCGGATGCTGTGAAAAATACTTCATTAATTGGCCGATTCTTTAGTAAGAAACATGACACGGTTACAGAAAATGGCATAGAATACGAGAAATACGTAATTAAAGTGCCGGTAGGTAAGCCAGTCACATCTGAAAAGTCCAAAGAAGAACAAGTCGGATGATTTAACCCATTATTTCAAAGAAGCATCAGCATGGAAAGAAAGTATTGTATAAGGCTTGATTGGGTAAAAGAAAATAATAACTCTTCATATTGGCGTTGCTGGCTTAGACCTAGACTAAGTGAACCTGATGCCAGCTTCAATGAAAACAACTTTAGACATCGATCTAATATCGTAGGATATATTAAAGTATCTGGTGTTGAAATACTTTTAGAAACACCGAAATTAGTTTTCGGTTTGGAACATCTTGAGCATGAATTCTCTGCTAGAGATGAAACTTAACATTTCATAGA